>CAVAXR010000329.1:0-2196 GCA_963592375.1 Oribacterium sp.
GGATATCCGGTAGTCGGTCTCAAGGCAGTCCTGCTGGATGGCTCCTATCATCCGGTGGATTCCTCCGAGCAGGCCTTCAAGATGGCCGCAAGCATCGCATTTAAGGACGGCTTCATGAAGGCACAGCCGGTTCTCCTGGAGCCGATCGCCTCCCTGAAGGTGACCGTTCCGGATCAGAATACCGGTGACATCATGGGCGACCTGACAAAGCGCCGCGGCAGAGTGCTTGGCATGAATGCAATGCACAACGGCAAGCAGATGATCGAGGCCGAGATTCCGATGAGCAATCTCTACGGCTATAATACCGATCTTCGTTCCATGACCGGCGGTACCGGTGTCTATGAGTACGAGTTCGTTCGCTACGAGCAGGCACCCGGCGACATCCAGAACCAGATCGTTGCCGAAAATGCAGCCGCTGCAGAAAAGGAATAAACAAAGCCATTCTTTTCACCCGAAAAGGGGATATGGGCATCTGCCTGTATCCCCTTTTTCCATGTCTTTACTTGACTTGCATGTAGATTATCTACTATATTAAGATGCTGAGGTTTCATAAGCTAAAGCAGAATGGAGTATATATGATACGAATTGCTATAGACGCGATGGGCGGTGATCTGGCCCCGGATGCCATTATTTCCGGAGCCGTCAGCTCACTGTCCGCTACAAATAAAACCAAGCTTTTTCTCTTCGGGCCGGAGCAGCTCCTTACAGAGAAGCTGAAGGCCTATACGTACGATGCGGAGCGTCTGGAGGTTGTGGACGCACCGGATGTGATCTCACTTCATGAGTCCCCGGTGCTGGCTGTCCGCCGGAAAAAGGATTCCAGCATCGTGAAGGGCATGCATTTCGTGAAAGAGGGAAATGCGGATGCCTTCATCTCTGCCGGCTCCAGCGGCGCTATCCTGGCGGGCGGTCAGCTGATCGTCGGCCGCATTAAGGGCATACAGCGTCCGCCGCTCGGCGCACTGATCCCGACCCGCAAGGGTGTCTGCCTGCTGGTGGACTGCGGCGCGAATGTGGATGCGAAGCCGGAATGGCTCCGGCAGTTTGCAGAAATGGGTTCCATTTATATCCGCGATATGCTGGGCATTGAAAATCCCACTGTCGGTCTCGTGAATATCGGTGCCGAGGAAGAGAAGGGAAATGCACTGGTCAAGGAAGCCATGCCGATTCTGAAGGAGGACAAGGCTCTGAACTTCATCGGCTCTGTGGAAGCCCGGGATATCGTGGACGGAAGCTGTGATGTGGTGGTGGCCGATGCCTTTGTCGGCAATGTGGTGCTCAAGATGTATGAGGGTGTCGGCAAGATGCTGCTTACAGAGATCACGGATACCCTGAAGCACTCCGGCACGAAAACGCTGCTCGGTGCCGCCCTCATTAAGCCGGCACTGAAAAAGACCATGAAGAAATTTGATGCGAAGCAGTACGGCGGCGCACCGATCCTCGGCCTCAGGGGGCTGGTGGTGAAGGTACACGGCAACACGGACGGCCGCGAGCTTGTGAACGCGGTGCAGCAGTGCGCAGATTTCGTGGAGAAGGATATTGTAAAGAAGATACAGGCACAGGTGGAAGCAGCGGAGCCCTCCGTATAGAGACACACCCGCAGCGAAGGCCGAAGACATTACCCAAAGGGGCAAAAGAAAGGACAGAATCATGGAATTTGAAAAGCTGAAAACTATCATTGCAACAGAGATGAGCGGTGTCAATGCAGAGGACATCACAATGGAGACCCGCTTTGTGGATGATCTCCACGCAGATTCTCTCGATGTCGTGCAGATCATCATGGCCATCGAGGAGACCTTCGGAATCGAGATTCCGGATGATGCGGCAGAGCAGTTCCAGACCGTGGGACAGGCTGTTGAGGCCATCAAACAGGCGAAGTAAGAAGGTAGCGGAATGGATTTATCAAAGCTGGAAGCAGATATCGGCTATCCGTTTAAAAACAAGGAATTGCTCAGGCATGCATTGATTCATCCGTCCTTTTCCAATGAGAACGGTGACCCCAAGGAAGCCTCCAACCAGCGGCTGGAGTTCCTGGGAGATGCCGTGCTGGAACTGATCTCCAGTGTATTTCTCTTTGAGCGGCGTCCGATCATGCAGGAGGGTGTCATGACGAAGATGCGGGCCGCACTGGTCTGTGAGCCTACGCTCGCAGAGGCTGCACGGAAGCTGCATCTCGGTGATTACATCGTTCTGGGA
>CAVAXR010000330.1:0-2190 GCA_963592375.1 Oribacterium sp.
GTATAATTCCAATCAAAGCTGCATAAAGATGCAGTTTAGAAAACCTTCAATTGTTTTCAAAGAGGAGAGTAAGTATTATGAAGAAAATGACGATGATCGCAATGGCAGCAATGGCTGCCCTTTCCATGACAGCCTGCGGTGCATCCGGCACAGCCAGCACCACAGCAGCCGCAACAGAGGCGGCAGCTACAGCTGCTGCAGAAGAGACAGCAGCAGGAGAAGAGACCACAGCTGCTGCAGAGGAGACTGAGGCTGCAGCAGAAGCCGGCACTTCCTCCTATGCAGGAAAGACCCTGATTATGGCAACCAATGCAGAGTTTCCGCCCTATGAGTACCATGACGGAAATGAGATCGTAGGTATCGACGTGGAGATCGCGCATGCCATTGCGGAGCAGATGGGCGCTGATTTCGAGGTATCTGACATTTCCTTCGATTCCATCATCCCGGCCATCCAGGCAGATAAGGCGGATTTCGGTGCAGCCGGCATGACCATCACAGAGGATCGTATGACACAGGTGGACTTCTCTGACAGCTATGCAAGTGCTGTACAGGCCATCATTGTGAAGGAGGATTCTGAGATTGCCAGTGTAGAAGATCTGCAGGGAAAGGTGATCGGTGTGCAGCAGGGAACCACAGGCGATCTGTACTGCACAGATGATTTCGGTGAGGAGAACGTACAGAGATTCCCGAAGGGCGCTGATGCGGTAACTGCTCTGCAGTCCGGCAAGGTGGACGCCGTGATCATTGATAACAACCCGGCAAAGGTTTTTGTAGAGCAGAACGAGGGTCTGAAGCTGCTGGATACACCGTATGCAGAGGAAAATTACGCAATCTGTGTTAAGAAGGGCAACAGCGAGCTGCTGGACGGCATCAACGCAGCTATCAAGGAGCTGAAGGATACCGGAAAGCTGGATGAAATTGTTGCAAAATACATTACAGCAGAATAAGATAGAGATTATCCGAGAATGCAGGGTGGCGTCGCTTCGGCGGCGCCATTTTCTGCGAAGGGGAAGAAACTGAGGACAGAGGGAAAACAGGAGGAAGAGAAGCGTGGGAATCCAAGAAAGACTGTACATGAACCTGGTGAAGGACCAGCGGTGGATGTACCTGGCAAACGGTACCAAAAATACCCTGATTATCACTGTATTTGCCCTGCTGATCGGCGTGATTCTGGGCTTCATTATCGCGGTGATCCGGGCCACCCATGACAAGACGGGAAAACTGAAGCTGGCGAATGCGATCTGCAAGCTGTACCTGACGATTATTCGCGGCACGCCTTCGGTGGTACAGCTGATGATCGCCTATTATTGTATTTTCACGGCGCGCTTCTTTACCGGTATTTTCGTGGCGTCCATCGCCTTTGGCATCAATTCTGCGGCCTATGTGGCGGAAATCATTCGCTCCGGCATCATGTCCATTCCGGACGGACAGATGGAGGCCGGCCGTTCGCTGGGCTTCAACTACACGGAAACCATGCGCTGGATCATCATGCCGCAGGCTCTGAAGAATGTGCTGCCGGCTATCTTTAACGAGTTTATCGTGCTGATCAAGGAAACCTCTGTGGCAGGCTATGTGGGCGTGCAGGATCTGACGAAGGGCGGTGACATTATCCGCTCCAGAACCTATGATTCCTGGACCTCTCTTCTGATGGTTGCGCTGATCTACCTCGTGCTGACGCTGGTGCTGACGAAGCTGGAGGGACGTTTTGAAAGGAGACTGAAGCAAAATGAGCGATAAGACATTTGTAAAGGGTGACGTACTCATCGACGTGCAGCAGCTTTCAAAGCGCTTTGGCGAGCTGACGGTGCTCAACAACATTTCCACAAAGATCCGGAAGGGAGAGGTGGTCTGCGTGATCGGACCCTCCGGCTCCGGTAAATCAACCTTTCTGCGCTGCCTGAATCTGCTGGAGAGTCCGACCGGCGGGCATATCTATGTGGAGGGCGAGGATATCACGGATCCGAAGTCAGATGTGGACAAGCTGCGGCAGAAGATGGGCATGGTATTCCAGCAGTTTAATCTTTTCCCGCATATGAGCATACTGGACAACCTGACGCTGGCACCGATGAAGCTGCTGCATCGCAGCAAGGCGGAGGCAGAGAAGGAGGCGCTGGAGCTTCTGGCGCGTGTGGGACTGCAGGATAAGGCGCAGAATTTCCCGCTGCAGCTGTCCGGCGGTCAGCAGCAGCG
>CAVAXR010000331.1:0-2188 GCA_963592375.1 Oribacterium sp.
TCTCTGCCATGTCTCTTCTCCCCTAATATCTTTGATACCAGGGTCAAAAGGACTTTTTGCCCCAGCATCATATCTTTCTTTACGTCTGCTTTTTCGTATTGTGCTTGTTACGAAAGAACCTCTACGTTCGGCTTTTTCACATCATACATCTGATCTGCAGCCGTCGTGGCGAGCTTATCACACCGCTCGTTCATCTCCTGTCCGGCATGCCCCTTCACCCAGTGCCAGGTGATCTGGTGGCGTCCGGCCGCCTCGAGCATTCGCTTCCAGAGGTCCTGGTTTTTCACCCTCGCCTTGGAGGCGGTTTTCCAGCCATTTTTCTGCCAGGACTTCAGCCATCCCTTTTCAAATGCATTGATGAGATAGCTTGAATCGGAATAAAGGTCCACATCACAAGGCCGGGTGAGGGCCTCCAGTGCTGTAATGGCACCAAGCAGCTCCATGCGGTTATTCGTCGTTGGATTGAATCCTTCAGAGAACTCTCTCTCGTGAAGCTGTCCCTTGGGGTCGGTGTATTGAATGACAGCGCCGTAGCCACCCGGTCCATCCGGATTGCCTCTGGCAGAGCCGTCACTGTATATGATGACATGCATTTATTTTCCCTCTTCTGCAAATCGTAATGGTACCTTGGTCAATAGGTTCCAAACTCCGATGAAAGATTGCTCTCATGAGGAGGTTTAACCTTGGTCTCGTCAAAACAGGAGCGGATTACTATTCCCACACTCCTGTCTGCTCAAATCGCTCTGCCCGCTTCGCCGCCTTTTGGGTCACACTCTCTTCGAATCCAACGGAATGAAGGAGACGAATGGCATTGCGCGTTGTGGCTGGTCCCTTCTGCAAGCGATAAGAGAACACGACATCGTCCGCTTTTCGCCCGCGATCGTCGTTTCCCGTCCGCTTTTCATCCAGCTCTTCTTCAAAGTGATAATTGTCAAACGTCGATGCCAGAAGGCGGCCGAGTTCCATATCATGTGTTGCAGCAAAACAAAGAACTCCTCGCGCTGCCAGCGTTTCCAGAATCTCCGATGAGGCGGCGATTCGTTCAATGGTATTGGTTCCTCGCAGCACCTCATCGACAAAGCACAGAACCGGTCGCCCGCCGTCGGCAGAAAGATCGGCAATCCGCTTCAGAGAGCGAATCTCCACCATGAAATAACTCTCACCCTCTAAGAGGTTATCCCGCAGGGCCATGGACGAACGGATTCGGTAATAGGCACCTTGATATTCTCTGGCCGGGCAGAAGCCTATGGTCTGAGCCATGACTGCGCACAAAGCCACGCCCTTCAGGAATGTGGATTTGCCGGAAGCGTTGGAACCCGTCAGCAAAACGGACCTTTCGGTGGCAATGCTGTTCGGAACCGCATTCTGCAGAAGCGGATGATACAAATCCTGAATCCGCAGTTTTTCCGACTCCTGAAGCTTTGGCACGCAGGTATACGGCAGGCTCTTCTCAAACGAAGCGAGCGCAATGGCAGTGTCGATTCGTCCTATCAGTGCCAGCTCCTCTTCCATCTCTGCACGATGATCTGCAGCAATCTTCAGCATGGAATTGAAACGAATGAGATCCAGATGGAAAAAGATCCGAATATAGTCCATCACAAAATCCAGAGGATTTCCATTCGACGAGCTGGATCCGGACAATACCATGCCGCTGTGTTTGCGAAAGCCGGCCAAGCTCTCCTGCAGGACCAAAAGCCGCTCCTTCTCACATTGAATGGCAGAACAATCCACTTTCTGAATCTTTTCCGAACAGTCCATCATGCGCAGCAGATAGGCAAACGACATGAGGTACGGCTCGATTTGCCCCTTACGCCGGTAATATGTCACCATGTTCAGGATAAGGGACCCTAAAAGGCACAAAAGTCCTGCCTGCACCTGATGCATCATCAGCAGAACACTTAGTGCCGGCAGCAGGAAACACGGAACGTGCATCCAGTTGCTCTCTACCTTTGCCTCATCCAGAAGATCCAGATACTCATAGAGAGAATATCTTCCCGCATGTCCGAACCGGCGCAGCGCGCACTGCAAGGCTATGCGCACCGTTTGGCTTGCATCCTCTTCAAAATACCGAATGGTCTCCAGCGGAATGCTCAGACCATCATCTGCCGCTCCTGCCGGGCTTCGCAGCAGCGCGTACAGATATTCCTCCCCGGCCGCACTTAGCGTGGAATCGATTCTGGCGTAGATG
>CAVAXR010000332.1:0-2187 GCA_963592375.1 Oribacterium sp.
ACCCTGCAGGGGGTCCCTTTTTTGTGAAAAGTGTATGAAAAGCTTGGCAATGCTTGAATTTTTCTGTGAAGGTGATATATTTGACAATGAATTAACAATTCATGCATTCGGCCGGAAGAAAAGAAAATTCCGGCTGCGTATACACACAAAAGGAGAGCAGCAATATGGCAAACAGAGTTGTTTTAAACACCGTTTCGTATCATGGCAAGGGCGCGATTCAGGAGATTCCCGGCATTGCGGAGAGAGAGGGCTTCAAGAAGGTTTTCGTATGCTCAGATCCGGATCTTGTAAAGTTCGGCGTAACCGGCAAGGTGACAGAGCTTCTGGACAAGGCAGGCATCGCCTATACCCTGTATTCTGACATCAAGCCGAATCCGACCATCGAGAATGTGCAGACCGGTGTACAGGCCTTTAAGGATGCTGAAGCCGATTCCATTATCACCATCGGCGGCGGTTCCTCCATGGATACAGCAAAGGCCATCGGTATCATCATTACCAATCCGGAGTTCGCAGATGTGCGTTCACTGGAGGGCGTGGCACCGACAAAGAATCATGCAGTGAAGACCATTGCCGTTCCGACAACAGCCGGTACAGCAGCGGAGGTAACCATCAACTACGTGATTACCGATCCGGAGAAGGTAAGAAAGTTTGTCTGTGTGGATGAGCATGATATTCCGGCCTACGCTGTGATCGATCCGGAAATGATGGCCTCCATGCCGAAGGGACTGACTGCGGCAACCGGAATGGATGCCCTGACGCATGCGATCGAGGGCTATACCACAAAGGCAGCGTGGGAGCTTACCGACATGTTCCATTATGAGGCCATCAAGCTGATTTCTGAGAATCTGAGAGCAGCTGTACAGAACGATCCGGCCGGACGTGAGGGAATGGCACTGGGCCAGTACATTGCCGGCATGGGCTTCTCCAATGTCGGTCTTGGCATTGACCATGCAATGGCGCATACGCTTTCTGCACACTACGATACACCGCATGGTGTTGCCTGCGCGATGTTCCTGCCGATTTCCATGGAGTTCAACAAGGAATATACCGGCGAGAGACTGCGTGAGGTGGCAAGAGCCATGGGCGTAAAGGGCGTGGATGAGATGAGTCAGGACGAATATCGTCAGGCTGCCATCGATGCTGTAAAGCAGCTTTCCAAGGATGTTGGCATTCCGGAGACTCTGGACAAGATCAAAGAAGAGGATCTCGACCAGCTGGCAACCGATGCTCTGAATGACGCATGTTATCCGGGCAACCCGAGAGAGGCCAGCAAGGAGCAGGTTATCGAAATGTTCCGGATGCTGATGGTGAAGTGACGGATTCGGACCGGAAGAGAATATATTAGCCGATAGAGTATGAACAGGAGGCGGGGCGAGAGATCGCTCCGCCTCTTTAAAAATGCCGGAAAAATAAAGGAAAAAGAAATTTGAAAAAAATGAATAAAGCAGTTGACAGATATCGGGTCGGATGCTATTATAAACGAGTTCGCGGGAGACATCCCAAAGGACACAAGCTGGTATAGCACAGTCGGTAGTGCGTCGCATTGGTAGTGCGGAGGTCACCGGTCCGATTCCGGTTACCAGCTTTTTTTATTGGCATCAGACGGGTTCGGTAAGGATGCCCGTTTGGATGCTTCGGAGCAAAAGAGAAAAAGCCGCAAATCGATGCGCTGTGTCTGCATGGCGAATTGATTTGCGGCTTTTTTCTGCTTCACAGCATAAATCCAGCGTGGAAAACGCTTTCATCAGCGATTCCATACGCAATGGCTGAACTGGGGGGATTATGACGAAAGAAAGAGATTTGACGGCCGGTCCGATCACAGCCGGACTGTGGGCATTTGCTCTGCCGCTGATGCTCGGCAATGTGATGCAGCAGCTTTATAATCTGGTGGACACCTGGGTGGTTGGCCGTTACATCGGGGACAATGCACTGGCGGCAGTGGGATCCTCCTACACGCTGATGACATTTTTGAACTCGATCGTGATCGGCATGTGTCTGGGCAGCAGTGCATTCATTTCCATGGCATGCGGCGGAAGGGATATGAAGCAGCTGCGGAACGGCCTGTTCCAATCCTTTCTGCTGATCGGGCTGATGAGTCTTATGATTATGGCAGTATTTTACATGGTGCTGGAGCCGGTGATCCGGCTTCTGCAGGTGCCGGAGGAAACCTTTGAAGACATGCATACC
>CAVAXR010000333.1:0-2186 GCA_963592375.1 Oribacterium sp.
ATTCTGGGAGGTGCCACGCAGGTATTGTTCAGCGTGAATGCGAGATGGTTCTTGCCGTCCTCGCCCTTGATACGGATCTTCAGTCTTCTGGCCTGTGCATCACCAAGGTTCGAGCAGGAGCCGACCTCGAAGTACTTCTTCTGACGCGGAGACCATGCCTCAACATCACAGGACTTCACCTTGAGATCTGCCAGATCGCCGGAGCAACACTCCAGTGTACGCACCGGAATCTCCAGTGTGCGGAAGAAATCAACGGTGTTCTTCCAGAGCTTCTCATACCAGTTCATGGCATCCTCAGGCTCGCAGACAACGATCATCTCCTGCTTCTCAAACTGGTGGATACGGTAAACACCGCGCTCCTCGATGCCGTGCGCCCCCTTCTCCTTACGGAAGCAGGGAGAATAGGAGGTCAATGTCAGCGGAAGCTCCGCATGCGGGATGATCTGGTCGATGAAGCGGCCGATCATGGAGTGCTCGGAGGTACCGATCAGGTAGAGATCCTCGCCCTCAATCTTGTACATCATGGCATCCATCTCAGAGAAGGACATAACGCCGTCCACCACCTTGGAGCGGATCATGTAAGGCGGGATCACATAGGTGAAGCCTCTGCCGATCATGAAGTCACGGGCATAGCTCAGGATTGCAGAATGCAGTCTTGCAATGTCGCCGATCAGATAATAGAAGCCGTTTCCGGCCACCCGGCCTGCCGCATCGAGATCGATGCCGCCGAAGCTCTCCATGATATCTGTATGATAGGGTACCTCGAAGTCCGGAACCACCGGCTCGCCGAAGCGCTCATTCTCCACATTGCTGCCGTCATCCGGTCCGATGGGCACCGATGCATCAATGATATTCGGAATGATCATCATGCGCTTCAGGAGCTCCTCCTGAAGCTTCGGCTCCTGCTCCTCCAGCTCCTTCAGTCTCTGTGAGAACTCAGAAACCTGTGCCTTTACGGCAGCCGCCTCATCCTTCTTGCCCTGCGCCATCAGCGCGCCGATCTGCTTGGAAACCTGGTTCTTCTTCGCACGCAGCTCATCAGCCTCTGCCTGCACCTTTCTGGCCTCTTCATCCAGCCGAATGGCCTCATCCACCAGCGGCAGCTTATTCTCCTGGAACTTCTTCCGGATGTTCTCCTTCACAAGCTCCGGATTCTCTCTGACAAATTTAATGTCCAACATAAAAGTTCAATCCTCCCTACGGAATGGTATCCTAAATCATCCCGTATACTATACCCTCAATTGACGGCTTTTTCAAGGCTTGTGCGCGCGACAATTCAGGCCGAGTTATTAGACACCTGACTTTTGTTTTCCTTCATACAGCAGGCCGACTGTTCAAATCGTTTTTCGCTAAAGGCAATAAAGAAGCAGGTGATTTCTATCACCCTGCAAATGCCTTCATTCGAACATTTTTTACAGAAAGTTCATTCGCCGCAAATAAAGAAGAACTATGTTATGAGGATAAAAAAGCACAATGGATGAAGATTTTTCATCTAAAAGCGCCTCGCTGTTACCCTTGTCCTTCCACAAACCAAAAGCGGGATATGCACTTCTGCATCTCCCGCCTCTGCATTTTTCAGATACTCTGTCATTTCAGCCGAATAAAGCATTCTTTTTTATAAAACGCAATTCCATAACAGAATACGTTGCTTCCGCTGTCTCACCGTCCCCCTGCCATACCGCTTCACATAAATTTTGTGTTTTCCAGGAATGTGTGCTCTCCTCAAACCACTTCAAAACGGTATCCTGATAAATCCCTCGGATTTCCGCATTGGGGATCATCAGCGCCATGACACTTCCCTTAACTCTCTCGCGATCCTCCAGAAACAGCCTGTCCGGATTGCAGCTTGTCAGATACCCGGTCAGATACAATACACTCCAGAAGTTCTCATCGGAGCAGGTAATCATAAACATAATTCAAAACATCCCATGGACAATAAATGTCATACCCGCCAAAATGATATCCGTCATGCCATGTTCGAATCCGGTCCGCCTCCTGCTGCAGCCCTGCAATCTGATCCCGCAGCATCGCTTTGGCCCGATCAAAATCATTTCCATCTACATCCTTAAAGGTAAAAAAGAGTCGGATACTGATTCATCCATTCAGCGCACAGCCGTTGATTGTCAGAAATGCCAATGGGGATATTCAGTGATGCCATGCGCTCAGTTCCTTTCTCCATTAAAATC
>CAVAXR010000334.1:0-2183 GCA_963592375.1 Oribacterium sp.
CCAGCAGATCGTCATCAAAAATTCCATGAAAGCGAATGTAGCGGATCCCCAACTCATCGTGCACCAATTTGACATGCTCGCAGACGTCCGTGCGGAGCATCTGGCAGGCATGGTCATTGCCGATGCCGAACTGCCAGGAAAAATCGGTGGGAATGGTTTTTATATTTCGATCAATAATGATTTTCATAGCTACTCCTTCAAATTTCTTCGCCGTTTGTTTCAATGATGTGCTTATAGTCAAAAGCCGAATCTTTCATGATTCGCTTTCCGTCGGAAAAGTCAACATAGATAAGCCCGAACCGCGGATCGTATCCCTCCGCCCACTCAAAATTATCCATGACAGACCAGTGCTGGTATCCGAGAAGCGGGATTCCTTCGACCGCAGCCCGTTTCAGCTGCCCCAAATACCGCTTCAAAAAGTCGGTGCGTTTGGGATCGTGAACTTTGCCGTCAAGACCGATCATGTCGTTTCCCGCCAGACCGTTTTCGGTGATCATAATGGGGAGCTTGTAGCGTTCATAAATAAAGCGCACATTCCAGTACATACAGCGTTCGTCAATGACCCAACCGAGCGAATTTCTGGGTGTGCCGGGCGCGGCTTTTTCACTTGAACCCCAGTCGGCGTAGTTATAGGATGTATATATGTTCAGCCCGATAAAGTCAAGCGGTTGATATATCGCCGCCATGTCCTTTTTGCGGCTGGCATAAATTCCGTAGGCACGCACCGGTTTGCCAAGCAGCATGGGATCCATCCACCAGCGGTTGCCCATCAAGCCGTTGCCTGTTTCTGTGGTCCGGCGGCGGGCTTTTTCGATTTCTTCCGGCGTTTCGTTTTGCGGTACATACGCTCCCGTTGAAAACGCCGCGCCCACCTTTACCGGCTGCCTGGCATACTGCCGAAGGACTTTGACCGCCTCCGCGTGCGCCAGCATGCAGTTTCGGGACAGCTTGGAGAGCGCAAGATAATCTCGCTTGAACGGAGCGTGTACGCCCTGCAAATAGCCGTTCATAATGAAGCAGCCGGGCTCGTTGATTGTTATCCACCATTTGACACGGTCGGACAGTGCCTCAACCACTACCTTTGCATAGTCTCTGAATAACGGTACGATTGACTCCGAAAGCCAACCGCCTTTTTTGCAGACCCAAAGCGGCATATCCCAATGAAAAACGGTCACCAGCGGTTCTATGCCGGCTTCGAGCAGTGCGTCCACCAGGTCGGAATAGAATTTCAGCCCTTCCGGGTTTACCTTTCCTTCCTCCGGGATTACGCGGGACCAACTGATGGAAAATCGGTAGGATTTCAGCCCCATTTCGCGCATCAGCGCCACATCCTCTTTCCAATGGTGATAATGGTCGCAGGCTGTATGGCAGTTTTCTCCGTGTTTTATCTGCTTTTCTTTTGCCGCATCCCAAATGCTGGGTGTTCTGCCGCCCTCGTTCCAGCCGCCCTCGATTTGGGCGGAAGATGCCGCCGCACCCCAGAGAAAATTCTTCGGGAATCCCTTTGTTTCCATGTTATGCCTCCGAAAATGTGATTTCTTTCAAATTCAGTTTTCCGCTGCCGTGATATTCGACAGTCAGCGCGTAAACACCGTTCGGGAACGGCCCGTTGCATACAGCCTCCGTCCATTCATTGCATGGTGTAACCGGGATTTCTCCGATGCACCCGCCGACCTGAATTTTCACCTTTCCGACCCCGCTGCATCGGAATGTTATTCTCACCTTGCCCGTATTGAGAAAATTGAAATACTTGTAGCATAGCCGTGTCCCGTCTGACATGTCCGCAACAATGACCTCCCCGCCGATTTCGGTGATTCGCGGCTGTGTCTGAGGCTTTCCAAGCCCCGGCTTTATCGGCTTTCCGACAGTCAGATTACAGCAGAAGGCCGCAGGGAAGCTGCCCGATGCGGGAATCGGAACATTCGCCATACCTTGTGTCGTAATCTCCACCTGCGGAATACTTCCGTCAGGTAAAATCGAAATGGGTTCCGCACAGGCCTGTCTGGAAAAATCTGTGTTGTTGGTACAGCGATGGTAGAATACATACCATCTTCCGTTGATTTCTTCTATTCCGCCATGGATTGTACCGGCAGCGGTTTTGGGTATTTTATTTCCTTTATAACCGAGATCACTGCCTGAAATAATCACCCCTCGATAGGTGAATCCGTGATCGGGGTAGGCAC
>CAVAXR010000335.1:0-2182 GCA_963592375.1 Oribacterium sp.
CTCTTGTCAGCACCTTGCTGCTGGTCGCCTCCACGCGGGTACATTTGCGGCAGCGCATTTCCAGCTCCTGTGCGCTCATCTCTTTTACCATGTGTCCGCCGTCGATAAACCCATAGTGCGTGGCAAGGCGAGAAAGTTCATCAAGAATGTGGCTGGAGATGAGTACCGTGATCCCGTGTTCCCGGTTGAGCTTCAAAATCAGTTCACGCATTTCGATGATGCCCTGCGGGTCAAGGCCGTTTGTCGGCTCATCCAACACCAAGAAATCCGGGTTCCCCGAAAGGGCAATGGCAATGCCGAGCCGCTGGCGCATACCAAGCGAAAAATTCTTTGCTTTCTTTTTGCCTGTGTCTCCGAGTCCGACAAGATGCAACAGCTCGTCGATGCCGTCATCAGACGGAAGTCCGAGCACCCGATACTGCTGGCGGATGTTTTCCCGTGCCGTCATATCGGGGTAGATTGCCGGGCTTTCCACCACGGCACCCATCCTGCGGCGGCAGCGATAGATTTCGGTATCCGTATTCTTCGCACCGTAGAGGGTATAGCTGCCGTCTGTCGGCTCCTGCAAGCCGCAGATCAGGCGGATGAGTGTGGTTTTGCCTGCACCGTTTCTGCCGACAAAACCGTAGATCGCACCTTTCGGAATGCGCATTGTCAGACCGTTCAGTGCGGTAAAGCCACGGTAACGCTTTGTCACCGCATTCGTTTCAAGCACATATTCCATAAAATCCATAAAATAAGTACCTCCTTTTGCTTGATACCTACATGGTACAGCTAAAAGGTCAAGGCAGCGGTCAAGAAAATCATCCAGAAATCGTTAAGATTCCGGTTTCAACCGAAAGCCGATCCCCCAGACCGCTTCAATATAGTCTTTACCGGATGTGTCACGCAGCTTTCCGCGCAGGTTGCTGATATGTGTTTTCAGCGAATTTTCGGTGCAATCGGGCGTATCCTCTGCGATACGGTCGAGCAACACGGATTTTGCCAGAACCTGTCCGGGATTTCGCATCAGCAGTTTCAGTATGGCATATTCCGTCCTTGTCAGTGTGACAGGGACTCCGGCCAGATGAACTTCATGGGAAGAAGTATCCAGTGTCAGATCTCCGCAGGTTAAAACGGGCACAAGTGGGGAGTGTGCAGCCTCTCTTAGCCGCACCGCAACGCGTGCCAGCAGTTCCTTTGTGTCAAACGGCTTTGTGAGATAGTCTCCTGCGCCGCCGAGAAGCAGGCTGACCTTATCCTGCACAGTCGCCTTTGCGCTGATAACAATAACGGGAATGCCGCGCAGCTGTGGCAGAAGCTCCTCGCCGCTCAGCCCCGGAAGCATCAGGTCGAGCAGGATCAGATTCGGACGGACATTTTTAAGCAGCATCTGTGCCTCCGTTCCGGAATAGGCACGCAGTACCGCATAATCCTCTCGCTCCAGAACCTCTTGCTCCAGATTTCCGATCGTTTGGTCATCATCAATAATCAAAATCGACTGCATCATCACTCTGTATCAAAACCCTTCTCTTTATGGGATGCCGAATAACCGTTTTCCATTTTTCCGGAGCAACCTTCCTTGCGTCAGACAGATATATTTCGTGGTGTAATCTTTCCGTGTTCATATCATTTACATATCCGTTCTGCTCCAAATATGCATCCATAAGTGCAATAGTTGCAGGTTCGTCATCAAATGCGCCCATGTGCATGATCTGAACACACAAGCCTTCATTGATCGTCATAAACTCCGCCGATGAGCAATTTAGCTTTTTCTTTTTCGTCGCAGTTTCAACTGCCCATGCAAAGTCCTCTTTTGTTACGAAATCAGGCAAACGGATAACGGAGATCCAGTTGAATGCGGACTTATCGGTAAAATCAACGCTGTCTGTATCATCCTGCCACCAGAAGCCTTCCAGCGGCGGAACTACATATTCAAAAAACCTTTGATTTTGTGATCCGTTTTGTGGCTCATTTTCAGCGTGTAGGCAACAGCATATAACACACAGATCGCTTGCTGATATGCCCCATTTTCTTCGTTCGGATCGCCACTGCCTCTGACTGCAATATAATTTGCTTTCGGAACAATTACGATCTCCGGCTTGTTTTTCGGCATATAAAATTCTTTGTATTCTTTCTTGAAATCAAAAGCCATCGCTGCCTCGATCAAATCATATTTACTTCTTTCTTACCGATCCATGTG
>CAVAXR010000336.1:0-2176 GCA_963592375.1 Oribacterium sp.
CAGCAAGGTGCTCCGGCCACCGTCCTTGCGGACGCGCTGCTGGCTGGTCAGCAGTCCCGCGCGGCGCAGATCATCCAACGCGCGGCGGACAGTGTTCTCCGACAGGTGCAGATCTCTTGCCACAGTGGCTATCGCGGGCCAGCACTGGCCCTGCCGGTTGGCACGGTCAAAAAGGTAGCGGTAGACCGCAATGGCCCGGTGGGGCAGATCGGTCTTATAGAGGAATTCCAGACTCCCTACCATGTTCAATCACCACCTTTCAATGATGAAATGTGCTTCGGCGTCCGCACCTGCGGCGCAGGTTCTGGTTCTGGCTCAGTGCGCGAGTACTTGGCCAGAATGGCCGCCTGCAACCTCTGCTTGTCCGCATAGGCCACTGGTCGGCTGCCGTGGTCTGGCAGCTCAAATTGCTCATCGAATGTGATACCCCACTCCGGGAACAGTTTCAGATGCGTTTTCATCGGATGAACGCCGGTTTTCATGACCACAAATTGCCCGCGCGGCATAGCCTTCAGTTCATCCGGCGTCATGAGCGGCCGCTCGATCATCTGCATGGACTGGCTTGGGTCATTTTTGCTTTTGGACACCGAGCCGGACAGCACCGTCCGACTGCCCAGCGCCTTTGACATGGCCTCCGCCGTGCTGCTGTTTGGCGCAAAGCCGCCGAACAGCGTCACCTGCGTGTTGTCTACAATGATGTCCGCGCCCTCTTTACCGTAGTTTTTCTCAAGCTGTGCCAGTGACTGGATGATCGGCACGATCTGCAACCGCCGGGAACGCGAGGCCGAGAACATCATCTCCGCTGAGTCAATTTTTGGCAAAGTTCCAAACTCATCGCAGAAGAACACACAACGATTTTCCAGCTTGCCGCCATGCTCATCTGCCACGGCCAGAATTTCCCGGTATAGCTGCTGAATGAGCAGGGACACCACAAAGTACGTCCCAGGATTTTCCTCTGGCATGGTGAGAAAGATGGCACATTTCTGGGAGCAGAACTGCTCCGCGTCGATCTCCGTGTCGAAGCACAGTAGCTGCTCCAGCTCCGAATCCAGAAAGGCATTCAGGCGCGACAGGGCGGTGCTCATAACTGACGCCATCGCCTGTTCCGAGGTGTTGAGCGCCGCCCCAGCCAGCCACTTTGCCTTGTGCTCCTCCGGCAGAATATCCATGAGCTGCTGGAACTGGTTCTTGCCCTTCTGCCCGGTCGGGGCGAGCAGGGATTGGATGAGCTTGAACACAGACAGAATGTGCCGTTCCGGCGGCGGGCAGAACTCCGCCACCAGCAATATCGTGGCGGCCAGCAGACCTTCGGCGGCGTCGTAGAAGTAGGCGTTCTGGCCGAAGGAGGCGCTGTCCGCGCCGGACAAGATGATGGTCTTTGCGATAATCTTGGCATATTTCTCTGCCTTGGCCTTGTCGCTCAACCGCCGCTCCCGCAGGTAGGAATCCATGTAGCGGTTCACAAGCTGGAGCAGGTTGTTGCCGTGCGACCGGGTAGGGTTGCGCAGGTCGATGACCGAAATGCGGTAGCCGTAACGCTGCGCCACCGTGCCATAATTTCGCACGAGGTCGCCCTTTGTATCGGTTGACAGGAAACTCATTCCAGAGGCACAGGCATATTCAAGGCATGGGTACAGCCAGTAGGCCGTTTTGCCCACGCCCGCCGCGCCGATCATGAGCACATGGACATCACCGGTGTCCACCAGAGCAGTGGTTTTCCGCCCCTTTCCAATGCAGCCGACCACAATGCCCTGCGGCAGCTCCGGCGGCATACTGGCCTCGGCCAGCGCCCGCCACCGCTGGGGCGTAAAGGGTATTCGGCGGTAAGTGCGTCGGATCTCCGCTTTGGTCGCCCATCGGGCGGTGCCATGCTGGCCGTCGCCCACCGTTTTGGATTTGATGCCGTTCAGACTGTAATTTTGCGCCAGCAGGGTGATGCCGACCAGCACACTGACCATGATGCCCGTGGCCAGCAGCAAGATTTGGATGCCATTCATTTCTGCACACTCCTTTTATGCAAAAGCTCCTCGTTCCAGTCCTTATAGGTCGGAACGAGGAGCTTTGCCTCTCTGCTTTCACTTTTCAGTTTTTCCTGTATGCGCCGAGCGGCACTCTGTCCCGCACTGTCATTATCCAGACAGAGAAAGATCGGCGACAACTGTGGTGCATCCCGCAG
>CAVAXR010000337.1:0-2171 GCA_963592375.1 Oribacterium sp.
GACTGGCAGGCAGCCTGGGATTCTCTCGGCAGTATCGTGACGGGCGTATTTGAAGCCATCACGGGCGTCATTGAGGGCGTTATCGGTCTGGTCGGAAGTTTGATCGACGCGATCGGAAACGGCGTAGCAAAGGCAGCAGAGTTCGTCACAGGGCGGGGCGGAAGCACTGCTGCAGTCGGTCACAACGCTGCCGGTGATACGAACTGGCGTGGAGGTTGGACGTCTGTCAACGAGAAGGGCGGCGAGATCATGAACCTGCCTTCCGGTACGCAGATCATCCCGCATGACGCGAGCAGAAACACGCCTGTCGGCGGTGGAATCTCTATCGCAAAGCTGGCTGACAGCATCATCGTTCGCGAGGACGCTGACATCGAGAGGATCGGTGATGCTATCGTGAGAAAGATCAAGGAGGCACAAAACAACAGAGGAGGCTGGACGTTCAGTGGAAATATGGCTTAAAGGTAGCAGAAGAATCCGCATCCCGGTCCTTCCTGCTGAGTATACGGTACAGAGTACACAAAACAACACGACGGTCAACGTGATCGGCCTCGGCGGCGTGGTGTTGAAGGGGATGAGCGGACTCAGGTCCATCTCTTTCTCTTCTTTTTTCCCGAAGCGTTATGATGCCGACTACTGTCAGACGACAGCACTCCGGAGCCCGAAGAGTTATGTCGAGGCAATCGAGAAGATGAAGAGAGCCGGAACGGTCAAGCTGATCATCACCGGCACGCAGATCAATTTCCGCTGCACGATAGAGAGCTTCGAGTGGGGTGAGAATGATGGCACCGGAGACATCAGCTACACGCTGACGCTTCAGGAGTACAGGGCGCCATCCTCCAGCGTTTCTTCCGTCGTAACGATGTAAAGGGAGGCAGTTATGGAAAGAGTGACTCCTGAAACAAAAGCGCAGACTTATGCGGTCAAGGAATACGATACGCTGGCGGCCATCGCGAGAAGGTTGACCGGATCCGCAGACTATTCCGCGATCTATGAGCAGAACAAGGACGTTATCGGCAGCAATCCGAACAATCTGACTGTCGGCATGGTCCTCACGATCCCGGGCGAGACTTCGTCCACGGATGACGACTGGTGAGCATGAAAGTCACGCTAATCAAAGCCAAATCAGGCACAAAGTATGACATCACGAACGCAGTGACGAAGGTGGAGTGGAGTGGTTCGGCATCCTCCGCAGCTCGTCAGCTTTCGGTCGATTATATCAACGCTCCGTATGATCACTTTAATTTCCCGGCCATAAGTACCGGCGATGCAGTCGCCTTCTCTTACGGTCAGGAGGGCGAAGTGTTTTATGGGCAGTTCTTCGGTTCTGAAAAGTCGTCAGCCGTCGGAACGATCACGTTCACGGCCTATGACATGATGAAGAACCTGCTGGAGAGTACGGGGCAATACAATTTCAAGAACACGACAGCGGAAGCCATCGCGCAGCAGGTCTGCGCTGATGCACAGATTCCGCTCCGGTCCGTGAACGGTGTGCCGTCGATCTATGCGACCGGCGTCAACATCGCTTCGATGTTATGTGACAACATGACGCTCTATGACATCATCATGGCCGCCTACACGAAGGCCCACAAGATCACCGGGGACAAATACTTCCCGATGATCTACAAGCGCGGCCTCGGCGTGTATAAGACGGAGTGGATCGTCAAGGGTCTTGTGCTGTCAGACAGCACGAACCTCATGGAGGCAGACATCCAAGAGACGATGGATTCCATCGTCAACAAGGTCAAGATCTACGACGACAAGGGAATGCAGATCGGCGAGGTGTCTGACGCTGACTCGCTCTCACTGTTCGGCACCTTCCAGCAGATCTACAAGGAGGAAGAAGGCGTGAATCCGCAGACGGCCGCGAAGAACCTTCTGGCGGTAAAGCCTACGCAGACGATCAAGATCACGTCTGTCGGGGACGTCAACTGCCTGAGCTGCTACTTTGTGAAGGTCTCAGATGCGACGACCGGGCTGTCTGGAAAATATTGGATCAGCTCAGATAAGCATACCTGGGAGAACGGATCCTACACGATGGAGCTGGAGCTTACCTTCGACAGCATCATGGACGAGAAGGAATCTACGAAGGAAGAGGAGGAGAAAAAGAAGAAGTAATGGCATGGATGAATGACATGGCCGGAATGATGGCTTCTGATCAGACGGCAGACCTG
>CAVAXR010000338.1:0-2168 GCA_963592375.1 Oribacterium sp.
AGATCGTTTCCAGCGATATCGTTGGAATGACCTATGGCTCTCTGTTCGATGCAACACAGACCATGGTTATGCCTCTCGGCAACGGTACATCTGAGGTTCAGGTTGTTTCATGGTATGACAACGAGAACTCTTACACAAGCCAGATGGTAAGAACCATCAAGCACTTCGGTTCTCTGCTTCAGAAGTAATTCTTCCGATTCCGGAGAAAGCCCGGTGATGCCGGGACAATGAAAAGCAAAACAAAACCGGGGTCCGGCCTCTCTGGGGCCCGGATCCCGGTTTTTCTATAAGAAGGAGGCCCCAAGATGGCTGCTTTAAACAAAAAGACTGTTGACGATATCAATGTAAAGGGACTGCGTGTACTTTGCCGCTGTGACTTCAACGTACCTCTGAAGGACGGCAAGATCACAGACGAGAACCGTCTCGTAGCTGCTCTTCCTACAATCAAGAAGCTGATCGCCGACGGCGGCAAGGTGATCCTTTGCTCCCACCTCGGAAAAGTAAAGACAGAGGAAGACAAGAAGACCAAAACACTGGCACCGGTTGCTGCTCGCCTTTCCGAGCTGCTCGGCCAGGAGGTGAAGTTCGCTGCGGATGCTGAGGTTGTGGGTGAGAATGCCCGCGCTGCAGTGGCTGCCATGAAGGACGGCGATGTGGTTCTTCTCGAGAATACCCGTTTCCGTGCAGAGGAGACCAAGAACGGAGAGGCCTTCGCCAAGGATCTGGCTTCTCTTGCAGATGTTTATGTTGATGATGCTTTCGGTACTGCTCACCGTGCACATTGCTCTAATGTCGGCGTAACCCAGTTCATCGACGGACCGGCTGTGGTAGGTTACCTCATGCAGAAGGAGATCAAGTTCCTTGGCCAGGCTGTAGAGAACCCGGAGAGACCCTTCGTGGCTATCCTGGGCGGTGCCAAGATCGAGGATAAGCTGAATGTTATCTCCAACCTCCTTGAGAAGTGCGATACCCTGATCATCGGCGGCGGCATGGCATATACCTTCGTAAAGGCACAGGGCCACGAGATCGGAAAGTCCCTCTGCGATGATTCCAAGGTGGATTACTGCAAGGAAATGATCGAGAAGGCTGAGAAGCTCGGCAAGCAGCTTCTGCTTCCGGTAGATACAGTTGTTACCGCTTCCTTCCCTGATCCGATCGACGATGCCGACATTGCAACAGAGGTCGTAGACATTGACAAGATCCCGGCTGATAAGATGGGTATGGATATTGGACCGAAGACCCAGGCTCTTTATGCTGAGGCTGTGAAGTCTGCAAAGACCGTTGTATGGAACGGACCGATGGGCGTATTCGAGAACCCGGTTCTCGCAGCCGGCACCAAGGCAGTGGCAAAGGCTCTGGCAGAGACCGAAGCTACCACAGTAATCGGCGGCGGCGATTCCGCAGCAGCTGTGAACCAGCTGGGTTACGGCGACAAGATGAGCCACATTTCCACAGGCGGCGGTGCTTCTCTGGAGTTCCTTGAGGGCAAGGAACTTCCGGGTGTTGCGGCAGCTAACGATCGTTGATCAAGGGGGATACAGTGATGAGAAAGAAGATTATTGCCGGAAACTGGAAAATGAATATGACACCCTCACAGGCAGTGGCACTCTGTGAGACACTGAAGCCGCTCTGCGGAAATGAGGATGTGGACGTGGTTTTCTGCGTGCCGGCCATTGATATCGTACCGGTGGTAGAGGCTGTAAAGGGCACCAACATTCAGGTGGGTGCCGAGAACCTGTATTTCGAGGACAAGGGTGCATATACCGGAGAAATCTCTGCTGATATGCTTGTGGATGCAGGCGTTCAGTATGTGATTATGGGTCATTCTGAGAGAAGAGGCTACTTCGGAGAGACAGATGCCGATATCAACAAGAAGCTGAAGAAGGCTCTGGAGAAGGGTCTGAAGCCCATCGTATGCTGCGGCGAGTCTCTGGAGCAGAGAGAAATGGGTATCTGCTTCGACTGGATCCGTATGCAGATCAAGGCAGCTTTCCAGGATGTGACAGCGGATCAGGCCAAGGGTGTTGTCATCGCTTATGAGCCGATCTGGGCCATCGGAACCGGAAAGACTGCAACAGCAGATCAGGCAGAGGAGGTCTGCAAGGCCATCCGTGACTGCGTCGCTGAGATCTATGACACCGATACGGCAGAAGCTATCCGTATTCAGT
>CAVAXR010000339.1:0-2167 GCA_963592375.1 Oribacterium sp.
CAGCCACACCTGGCCGAGCTGCCTGATGGCATTTCGAATGTTCTCCGAGGTCAGCGCCAGTCGCGTATCGTCCTGCTCTTTCAAAATTTCCAGAGCGGTACCGGACGAGATCGCGCTGGGTGTGTTCGACGTTCGGCTCATCTCGGACACGCCCGAGATCTGCACAAACTCGTTGTACAGCGCCTCAACCTGAGACAACAGTGTCGCCGGTATTTCCTGGGGAGCCATCCACATCGGCGGCTGCGCACCCGGCTTGTACTCAATCACCGTGCCGGGAGGGAGCCCGGTTTCCAGTACGCTGTCATCCACGAGTGATCCCTGCTCGACCGCCATGTTGCCGATGGTCATACGCGCCATGTACTCATTGATGCGGTTGCGCACCGCGTTATAGTCGCGTTGAATCGGTATGCACCTTTCGACCACCGAGGAGCCCCACAGGACGCCCGGAGTATCGAGGCAGCGCTGGTGAACAAAGGGATATGCTCTGCGGTAGAACTTGCCGCATTTGTACGGCAGCACACCGATGTGAACGCAGGTATCGCCGACAATGATCACGTGTCGGCCCTCGGGGAAGTCCTTGTTCGGGCGCTCGTAGTATTCGAGCACCAGCTCGGCATCATCCACGTCGTGATCGCGCACGCGCATCATCGCGGGATTGTAGCCCGAGCCGCCGGGAACCATGCCCGCCATGTCCATCGAGAACACGTTGAGCGTCCGCCCGGCCACGTCAATGCCCCACCTGAGCTTGATCTCATCCACGGTATAAACCTTGGCGTGAATGATGTTATCGCATTCGTCGAGGTCGTGAACGTAGCTCGTCGCGGGGAATATCTCGTAATACGGTACGACCGTGCAGCAGATATCGCCCTCATAGACGATCTTGTTCTCCACTTCACCCAGCACCAGACCGCCGGTGGTATCCCAGCTGTTCTTGTAGAACACGCCGCCGCAGGTCTCTGCCCAGTTGTTGGCCTCGGCGATCTTGAGGTTCATGTCGTGCGCCGCATACGCGCACTTGAGTATCTTCGTGCTGGTCTTGGCCGACACGATATCCCTCGTATCCGAGGTCGCAGGCCGCACCAGCATGCCGGGCTGTACGCGTGAGAGCTTCGACAATCGCGTTTCCACGATCGGCGCGATCTGGTTGTACACCGTGCGCTGTTCCCACTCGAATGAAGTCGGATAATCCGCGACCTCGCCCGTGCTTTCCACAATATCACAGTACTGATTGCCGGCAATGAAGTTCTGATTGAGCCGCCACTGCAGCTCAAACGACCGCCGTTCCTCTCTGCGCTCCTCGAATGCGGCCTTGATGTCCGCTACGAGGCGTTTGACCTCCTCGGGCTGCAGTATATCCTGTATGCCTTCGATGGGATCGACGTGCGAAAGGCGAAAAAAGCGCTCCATTGCCTTCTTAAATACGCCTGCCAAGTGTTATCACCCCGCTTTTTTGCCGCTTCTGCGATCCAACCAGTCCCTTGCAAGCTCAGTCGGCCGCTTTGCATGACGTTTCTTGGGAAAAATGGGTTTCATCTCGGGCTTTTCACCGCTCAAACCGCGTAACTGACGCATGATCAGGAGCATTTGAATGAAAATAGCCCATAACATCGCCAATATTGATGCTAAAAATGCATAAATTGCAGTACTCATCGCATCCTGCGCTCCTTCTTCAGCCGCTTCGCCAGCCTTTTCTTGTGCTCGAGAAGCGGATTGACGAAATCCGAGGCCGGTTTGTTGCCCTCGGGCCGCGACATCAGGTAATACCTGAGGTCGTCCATCGCATGGTCGTTCTTTTTGATCGGCTCCTCGCGTCCGCCGTTTGTATCCTCCTTCCACCGGTACGCCTTGATCTCCTTGATCATCGCCGTACAGGTCGAGAATATAAACAGTTTCGGCTTGCCGTTCGGCCAGCGCTGCTCGTCCCAGTGCGGCTGGCATTCCAGATACTTCTTCACCGTCTGGATGCCCGCCCATTTCGACTTGTTCACCTTCGTGTTCACGTTCATGCCCGCTTCACGGAACAGCTCGGCCACGCTCCTCTCGTTCTGCAACGAATGCTGATCCGCCGCAGCGTCCATGATGCAGCTCAAGTGCCCGCGCACGTCGCGCTTCCAGTCATTTTCCAACGCGATCCTTTCTATCGCCCGCATATGCTGGTTGATGTTCC
>CAVAXR010000340.1:0-2164 GCA_963592375.1 Oribacterium sp.
GGATATGATCGTGCCTCGCCCAAGGCTTTGACCGATGCCGACGATGGCGGCTTCGGAGGTCATCTGTCCAATCAGGATACCGGCGACCGAAAGAATCGTGCCGGAGGTGATGACGGTTGGAAAGGCAAAGTTCAGTGTTTCGATCATGGCGTCACGGTGGGACATGGCATTCTTGATCTCCTGATAGCGGCTGGCAATGACGATGGCATAGTCGATATTTGCACCCATCTGAATGGAGCTGACCACAAGGTAGCTCATGAAGAACAGCGGGGTGTTGGTGAGCACCGGAATGGAAAAGTTGATCCAAATGCTTCCCTGAATGACCAAAATCAGCAGGATCGGCATACCCGCGGACTTAAAGGTGAACAAAAGCACCACCAGCACGATCAGGATCGACACGATGCTCACGACCATGTTGTCCCGTGAAAAGGATTTTTCAAAGTCATATTCGTTGGTGGAGTCACCGGCCACATAGACATTACCGTCCGGATAGTACCGCTTTGCGATCTCGTGCAGGGTATCCGTAAAGGCGTAGGTTTCGTCCCCGCTGACAGGAAGATTCAGATAGAGAAGCATTCGACTGTAATCGCTGCCCTGCAGCTGTGCCTTGGCGCTTTCCATCTGCGCTTTTGCATCACGAAGCATGGCGGTCTGGTCAGCGTCAAGCTGTACGACACCCGCATCTACTTGATCGCAGACAAAAAGGAACATATCCATCAGCGGTACTTTATAGGAACTGATATTTCCCATGAGCTTTCCGTAATCCCCCTGCTCCGTGGCATAGGCAGCATAAATCACCTGCGCCATTTCGTAATCAAGACCGGCAAGCTCAGAAAATTGTCTGGGCGTCAGCGAATCGGCCAGCATATAGCCGTCCATGGCCTCCACATTGGCAAGCCCCATGGTATAGTCGATCTCGTCCATGCCGTCCAGCTCGTCAAGCAGGGCGGCTTCCTTTTCGTAGTCTCCGGCCGGGACGATCAGTGCCACCATGTTTTTCGAGGTAAAGGTATCGTCGATGAGGTTCTCTGCGATCTGCGTTTCATTGAGCTTCGGCGTGGTCAGGATACTGTACCCATAGGCATAGGGGCATTTACTGGAAACAAAATATCCAAGTACGATCACCACAAGGAAAACAAATGGGGCGACCTTTCTCGTCGCCCATGCAGCCTTTCCGACAAAGGAAATTTTCGGGACAAAGTTCCGATGCTCTGTTTTTTCGATCAGTGGCCCAAACAGCACCAGCAGGCCCGGCATGACAACAAATACCGACAGCAGTGCATAGAAGATGGCCTTGATCAGGCAGATGCCCATGTCCGGGCCGATCTTGAACTGCATGAAGAGCATGGCGCACAGGCCGCCGATGGTGGTGAGCGAGCTGGCACCGATCTCGACGATTGCCTTGCTTA
Source organism: Oribacterium sp. (assembly GCA_963592375.1). Taxonomy (GTDB): domain Bacteria; phylum Bacillota; class Clostridia; order Lachnospirales; family Lachnospiraceae; genus Oribacterium. The sequence goes on from CAVAXR010000340.1 coordinate 1,410, forward strand.
GTGCCTGAATCGCCGCCTCACGGGTGGGCAGTGTCTGGTGTTCCTCCTTGAAGCGATTGCAGAGAATGACGGCGTAGTCCAGCGACAGTGCCAGCTGAAGAATGCTCGTAACCGAGTTGGAGACAAAGGAGATTTTGCCCAGCAGAAAGTTGCTTCCCTGATTCAGGATCATTGCTGTCACGAAGGTCAGCAGCAGCACCGGCACCTCACCAAAGGTACGGGAGGTCAAAATCAGCACGATGATTACAATGACTGCTACATAGACCATGATGACGCTGACCTCGGAATCAATGGTTTCCGCCAGCGTATTTCCCAGATCCGTAGATATGTACAGATCGTAGTCTGACAACAGCTCTTTCACCGCATCCAGCGAGTCAAGGCAGGCATCGTCCGTTTCATCGTAGTTAAAGGTCACGGTGAATAATGCCGAGGAACTGGCATAGTGATCGGTGGTCTGATCGAAGGCCACGCTCTGCACACCCTTGACCTCAGAAATCTGGTCATTTAATTTTTCAGCATCCGCATAGGTGATGTTTGCCACCATCACTTCCGCCGTGCCGTAGGTGGTGAACTGATCCTCCATTACATCCAGCGCCAGCTTAGTTTCGGCGTTATCCGGCAGATAAAAGCTCAGATCGTTTTCTACCTCTACCCAATTCCGGGAAAACGCCGAAAAAATCAGCGCAATGACCGTGATGAGAAAAAACAGATTGCGTTTATCTACAATGAAGGTGGCCAGCTTCACCATGAAGCCG
>CAVAXR010000341.1:0-2159 GCA_963592375.1 Oribacterium sp.
CCTGAAAGCAGGTTAAAATTCTGTCAAAGACGCTGATCTCTTCCGTACAGCGGAACAATCTCGTATTCCGACATAATCCGCGAAACAATGCGGTCCGAATAGAGATCCCGCATCCCCTTAAATGAAAGATTCGTGGAGATGATCACGGATTTCCCGTGAATCATGCGCTGATTGATGAGGTAAAACAGCTTTGAGGTCGTGAAGCTGTTCACCATTTCAGTGCCGAGATCATCGATCACCAGCAGATCCGACTCCAGCAGCGCGTCGCTGAGCTCCTGCTCTCCCTCATCCTTCATAATCCGTGAAAACCCTTCGATGAGATCTGTACTGCTGAAATAGATCACGCTGTGGTAGCTGTCCAGCAGAGCCTTCGCCACACAGTTGATCAGATACGTCTTACCTGTTCCCGTCGTACCCATCAGGATAATGTTGCCGTGCTTTGTATCGAATTCCCGGCACCACTTCTGGAGCGCATCCCGGATATAACGCATATAGGCACGATTCGTCTTGCCGTTGGCGGCCGAAATCGGCTCCACATTATCGAAGATCGACAGGTCAAAATGATCAAAATTCTGTACCCGCAGGATCTTTTCCACATTGGACTGCTGATACAGCAGACGGCTCTGCATGCTTCGGAAGCAATGACATTTCCTGCCGTTCACAAAGCCGCTGTCCTGACAGTCCCCGCATTCATAGCGGCGCTCCAGGTAATCTTCAGAAAAGCCCGCCCCGATGAGGAGGCTTTTTTTCTTCGCACTGATCTCCCGGATCCTATCCTTCAGCGTTGCCTTCAGGCTGCGGTCTCCGGCCAGCATGGCTTCTGCCGCCGCCACGGACTCCCGACTGATCTGTTCATCCAGCGCAGAAAGCGCAGGAACGCGTTCATACGCTTCCCGTATGCGTTCCTGCTGCTCCCGATAGCTTCGAAGCTGCCGGTCTCCGTATATCTTCATGATACCGTTATATTGTCCGTTAGTCAGCGCCATTCTGAATCCGCTCCATTACCTTCTTCTGTGCAATGCGGTCATAGTCCACTTCCTCCTGCTGAAAATTCAGGAACTTATTGGGTTTGGAGGACTTTCTTCCGCGGGTCTTCTTTTCTTCGAAATCACGAATCTTCTTCTGTGCCTGCTTCACCGTGCGGATGCCGCTTTCATGCCAGTCAATGGCCACCTTTGCAAGGTACTTGGAAGAGGTCTTCTCAATGCCGGCGCAATACTCCAGCAGGAATTCGATGAGCTCTGCATTCATTTCAAGATCCTGGTACATATAGGACAGCGTGTCGATCTGCTGCCCTGTGGGAAGGCTCGGAAGGACATGCTTTGCCACGAAGAGAATGCCGGCGAACTCCTCATCATCCTGCACATTCTCCAGACTGCTCTTCCTTGTCTTCTTCTTTTCTGTCCCGGACACCTCTGCAGCGGTCTCCTTCTGCTCCTGCTGCACGGATGCCGCTCTGTCCAGCGCCTCCTCCGAGGCCTGCAGCTCTGCTTCCGTCTCAATCTCATCCTCTACGCACTTGCCTGCACCATTAGAAAAAACGCCCTGCTTCTCCCAGTAGCGTACGGCACGCTGGATGTCATTATCTGTGAGGTTCAGCGCATCCGCTGCATCCTTGACTGAGAACTTCTCCCCCCGATGCCGCAGCATAAAAAGATATACCTTAATGTAATCTCCGTTTGCGGAGGCCATATACTGATCCAGAAAATCGTTTGAAATGCAGGTTGCATGCACAGCCAGTCTGTCATCAATACTTGTTCCCATTGTCTACCTCTTTCTCAAAATGAAGGCACTCCGACTCCCCTGACGGAACGCCTTTCTCAAATGTGAGCTGATGATAGCACAGTTTATTTTGCACTTCAACGGCAGCACTCCACAACTTTATCCACAGCAGTTATCCACATTGCTGTGGATAAAGTGGATTACCGCTGTGTCAAGCCGGATGTCATGAATTTTTTTCATTTCTTCCCGCCGAACACACGGAAATACGTGCTTTTTCGCATATGGAAGCCGATGCGCGATATGCATTCTGGCTATAAAAGCGGCAGAATTATCCACACAGGGTCGTGGATTTCCATCCACAGCGCAGCAGAAAAAAAGCAAGAAAAAAAACAGCCGGAACAGGTCTGCACCTGTTCCGGCCGTTCCGATCCGGTCCT
>CAVAXR010000342.1:0-2151 GCA_963592375.1 Oribacterium sp.
CCTCTACTGTGGTCTCTCCGCCACCTAAGCGCTCCGCAAGCGCCGCATTCGGCTGGCTCGAACCCACTGCAAAAATCCGCGCCGCGCCCCGCAGCCGACAGCCGAGAATGGCCGCAAGCCCGATGGCGCCGATTCCCATTACCACAACCGTCTGCCCCGGACGGACATTGGCGTCCTCCACCGCAGTGAAGCCCGTCTGCACCACATCCACACACATTAAGGCATCCAAAAGCGGCATTCCCTCCGGAATATGCGCCAGATTCCGATCCGCATGCGGCAGATAAAACAGCTCCTGAAATGCCCCGTCAATGGACTTTCCCAGCATATGCGCTGAAAAATTGCATCCGGCATGCGCGTAATTTTCCGCCACATCCGGCTGCTCCCAGTCCGGCGTAATGGCCGGCACCGCCACAAGCTCGCCGACCCGGAAGTCCCGCACCTCCGCGCCGACCTCTGCAACCCGCGCGAGACACTCATGCCCCAGCGTAAGATCCGCCTTCTTCGGCGACCCCTGCCAGACCGTGTGCACATCGCTCGTACAGGGCGACACCAGCACGGGTCTCAGCAGCACGCCCCGCGGATCCGCGAGGCGAGGCTCCGGCTTCTCGACCCAGCCGACATTTCCCCGGGATTTCAGCACAAACGCCTTCATAGCCCGTCCTTTCCGTATTCCGTGATTCGCTTGGACTTCAGCACAAGAATCCGCACCGCACCGAAGTCTCTTCGGATAATGTCGGCGATCTCGTCTGTGTAGCCGGGTGCCACGATCAGAATCTCCTCCACCGGCTCCTCATGAAAATGCTGCGGCGCCACAATGGGAATGTGGGAGGCCGGCGCAAATCTGCCCTGCTTGAAGGGAGCCGAGTCAATGATATAGCGCACCTTGCCGGAAAGCCCCGTGGTGGCCGCCAGCGTGAAGCCCTGATGACTCGCGCCCCAGATGGCCAGGCTGCGGCCGGATTTCGTCAGCGCCGCAAGATAAGCATTGATATCCTGCTTCAGCACCGCATAGTTTTCCGAGAGTGCCGAAACATCCTGCAGCGCAGCGGAGGCCGGAAATTCCGTCAATATGTCCTTCTCGACCTTTTCCACCAGCATTTCAATGGTGTCCCTGTTCACGATCCGCTGGGACAGCACCATAAAGCCGCTCTGCCTAAGCACACGGCTCAGCGTCTCCTCTGTGTAGTTCGCGATATGATCCCGCAGCAGCTCGTAGTAGCCGTCATTTTCCAGAATATACTCAAAGCTCGGCACCGTGATGAGGCCGAGACCGCCCGGCTTCAGATTCTGCCAGATGGTGTCCAGCATATCCTTCGGACGGGGCTGGTGCTCAAGGAAATTGAACTGCACAAAGGCATCGAAGGGGCCCTCCGGAAATTCAGCTCCGTCTTCCGCAAAGCCTTCATATACATTAAGGCCCCGGGACTTTGCCGTCTCCACCAGCTCCGGCTTGTGCTCGATACCGACAAGCTGTGCCTCCCGGCAGAGCCTTTCGATGGCTGCTGCCTCCGCCGGACTGTACCAGGTATCCAGCCAGGGCAGCAGGCTGCCGGCTGCCGACGACTGCGTCTCCTGTCCGCTCTCTGCGGCAGCATCCACCCTGCCGTTCACATGACTGCCCTGCGCTTCCGCCGGCAGCATTTCCTCCGCCTTCACATCCCACATTTCCAGGAATTCGCCGCGGCCGCAGCCAACCTCTATGATGCGGGGCTTCCGCACATGCCGAAGCTGCAGCTCCGACAAAAGCCGCGTATACTCCGCATGGCGCAGCAGCCGCATGGTCCGGGTGCCGCCGCCGGCCCGGATTACATCCCGGTAATAATGCACCGGCTCTGTCGCAAACTGCACCAGCCCGCAGCGCCGGCACTGACAGAGCGTAAGGTCAACGGCCCGCTCCTCCGGCAGCTCCTCCGCTGTCGGAATATCCTGCGCACTGGCCGGCATATCATGAAAGGTCTCAAGCCTCGCAAGCTCTCCCCCGCAGGCGATGCAGCGGAACAGCTGCGCGATTTTGTTTTCGTTATTATGACTCATTTCTATTATTCTCGTATTCTTGCTAGTCAATTCATCCAGGATTCGTTCCGGACCTTGCCTTATGGTAATTGTTTTGCACCACCAGAAAAATCCATAAAATGCGGAGCAGAGCTTGCT
>CAVAXR010000343.1:0-2148 GCA_963592375.1 Oribacterium sp.
CCCGTATGCCATTGGATCACCTCCTGCCTACATCCTACTTCTTCTGTGCTTTCCCCACCAGTTACAAAAAATTTGTAAAAAAGACGCAAAACGGGTGCAAAATAGTCTTGACTTTTCACCTGTCAGGTGGTAATATGTACTTGCAACCACCTGTCAGGTGGTTGCGGAAAGGAGCTAATGAAAATGACCAACAAAATTTTTAGCAGTATCTATCATGACGCACTTAGCGGCACTTGCTTAGACCGCGACGCTTTTATTTCCGATTGGGTACTTTCCAGCGTATGGGGTACCCCGGAAACTTACGAAATACCCCAAGAGCGCATCTCGCAAGTTGGCCAGATTTGGGACGCTGCGAACATCCCGCTCTCTGAACTTCGTGCCCGTACAGGGTTGACGCAGCTCGAATTCTGCGCTCATTTTTCTATCCCGCGCCGAACTTGGGAAAACTGGGAATCCTGCGTTACCACTTGCCCCTCTTACATCCGTTTGCTTCTGGCCCACGCCGTCGGTATCATCGACATAAACAGCCTTGCTCATTGATTTGACTGGAGGCTCCCCAAAAATGAAAGATTATAGTGATATGATCGGTCAGCGGTTTGGCCAGTGGACAGTCATTGGGTTGTCAGATCGCCCCCGTTATGTTTTTTGCCGTTGCAGTTGTGGTTGTGAGCGTGACGTATATGTTGCATCCCTTCGGAATGGACGATCTACGCGGTGCTCAAAACACGTAAATCGCGCCGCTATTACAGCCGCCAATCTCGCTAGATCAGAAAAAATTCTGGAGCGAAGCCGTGAACTAATTGGGCAGTCCGTCAATGGCTTTTTAATAAAATCCGTTTACCGCAAGCGGTACAACGGAAGCAATTGCACATTTTGCATCGCTCGTTGCCCGGTGTGCGGTCAAGACACGGAAACCCTCCTTTCCCGCATTCGGCGTGGGATGAAGCGCTGCGCGAAGTGCAACCGCGACCTTGGAAAGAAACTTGACTGCGTAACCGAAGCCTATTTCGTTGACGGTACATGTCTTCACTTGCTCCAGTCTCGGTTGAGTGGCACTGTCAACAAAAATTCTTCTACCGGTGTAAACGGCGTTTCTCGTGTTAAAGATGGACGATACCGGGCCTATATAAATTTCCGGCGCAAGCAATATCATCTTGGAGTATATGATCGACTTGAAGATGCGGTTGATGCCCGAAAAAAGGCTGAGACGTTATTCCAAGACTTTTTGGATGAAAACGACGGTTGGGAGAATAGATATGCCGAACTTGCAAATCTTATAAAGGAGGAATCAAAATGACACTTTTTGAGTTGACCGGCCACGAAGCCGGGATCATCGTTTACGGCGATAACACCGTCGGCGTTTTTAACTGGGGCACTTACGACGATAACCAAATCCCTATTTTGTCCCCAATCGGTTTTCCTATGGCCTGGCCCGAACCGAGCGATGTTTTTGGCGGTTTTAACGAAACCTACTCTGACGATTTCCGCAGTGAAATACCCGGAAGCATTTGGATTGAAGATGGTGAAGTGGCCACCGACCTTGATATTGTCTATGACGAAAACAACGATCTCTTGCGCTTGTTCCTCGAAAATCTTGATGCAGACGAATACAATGGCCATATCTTTACCCTCAAAGATGGGCGCAAAATCATTGCCCCACTCACGTGGAACTGAATGTTTCCATAAAAAAGCCCCCTCCACGACGGAGGGGGCTTTTTCTGCTTATACCCTTGTCATTTTCGCTTTTACTTTCCCTGCAATTCTTTTTACGCCGCCGACGGAATATTCCATCGCCTCGCCGCACGCCTCAATGCTGTACCCTGCTGCGCGAAGCTCGAAAAACTCCCGCTCCAGGTTGGTAAAATTGCAAGCTGCCCGGAAATGCTCCAACTCCGGGACTGTATAGTCCTTGATCTGCATCCCCGTCACCTCCCGTTACCGGCTCATGATAATGATTGCCCGGAGCGCACTCAGCGGCATATCCAGCACCAGACCCTCGCCCTCGCCGCTCTTACCTTTGAGCTTCCCGGCCTCCACCAGTTTGTCCAGTTCTGCCCGGTATCCGTTTGGCACATCACCCAGAGTATGGCACCACGGCTCGATGGGCTGGAGCTTGCCGTCACTGCCCAGGCCCACAACCATATTGGT
>CAVAXR010000344.1:0-2146 GCA_963592375.1 Oribacterium sp.
GCGTAGCCTGGTAGACAAAATAGTTCAGCCAGTTGGAAAATAAAAGATGCGCGTGTCCTCTCCACGTGTTGCGCGGTGGGAGCGTCGGGTCGTCGTTCGGGAAATAATGGCGCGGCATCGCGATATGCAGCCCGCGCTCCACATCGCGATGGTATTCGGCAGCAAGCGTTCCTGCATCGTATTCGCTGTGCCCCGTCACAAAGAAGAGCCGCCGTTTCCGGGACGCGACAATGTATACTCCCGCCTCTGCCGACTCCGCTAGAATTTCCACCTTCGGACACTTTTCAATGTCGGCCCGGCGCACCTCCGTATGGCGGGAATGCGGGGCGGAGAATGTCTCGTCAAATCCGCGCACCAACGGATGGGAAGGTTGGAGCGTGTCGTGCGAAAATACGCCGAACATCTTCTCCGGCAGGGAATACTTCGGGATCCCGTAGTGATACCACAGTGCTGCCTGCGCCGCCCAGCAAATGTGCAGTGTGGAGTATACGTTCGTTTTTGACCATGCCATGATCGCGCATAGCTCGTCCCAGTAGTCCACATCTGTGAAATCGAGGTTTTCCACCGGTGCGCCCGTGATGATCAGCCCATCGAACCGTTCGTCACGCACATCGTGAAAGGTGCGGTAGAAGGCAGTCATGTGCGATTCGGCGGTGTGGGTAGCGGAGTGGGAGGCAGTCTGCAAAAGAGTCAGCTCGATCTGTAAGGGAGTGTTCGACAGGAGACGGATAATCTGCGTCTCTGTGGTGATTTTGGTAGGCATCAGGTTCAGAATCGCCAGCCGCAGCGGCCGAATATCCTGCGTGATGGCGCGGTGCTCATCCATAACAAATATATTTTCGCGGGACAGGATTTCGCCGGCGGGCAGGCCGGAGGGAATTTTGATTGGCATATTGACTCCTTTGATATTGGAATAGGGGATCGCCGTTGCAGCATGGTAAGAGTGTGCTGATGAAATCAGTACCTCCCGGAAGGTGCGTATGTATGGAGATTTACAGCAGCGTTTCGATCTGCGCGATGACATCGGCAATATCGACGGCTTGGTGTGTGGCGGCGGCGCGGGCATTGGGTGAGGATACCGTCATGGCAAAACCGTGGTAGCGGGACAGCATCGGTATATCGTTGTCGTTATCGCCCGCCGTGAAGATCCGGCTGTGGTCGATGGCGAACCGTGCTGCGTACCGTGCAATCCCCTCGCCCTTGTCCATACCGGCGGGCGCGATGTCGATGCAGTCCCCGTTGCGCATCGGATTGAGCATCGGAAAGGCTTCCCGAATCGCAGCGGTACCGGCAATCGCCTCCTCCTCTGTCGCGCAGGACGCGTTCGCGGAGCAGAATTCCGTGAAGGCGCCGATTCGGTCGAGCGGGGATAGATCCAGATGCGTGCCAGACCAGCGGCCGTTGGGATAACGCGCATCGAACCGTAGCGCGCTGTAGCGGTAGTAAAAGCCCACGCTGGGGGAGATGTTGGCAAAGATAAAGCTTCGCAGAGCGACCATCAGTTCCGGATCGCGGATTGTATCGGCAAACAGAAGATTTCCGGGGGCGTCAAAGGCAACCACCCCGTTGAGTCCTATCACAAAATCAAACGGGAACAGCCCCTCACTGCGGAATCGCTGGTAGCCCCCGGCATAATCGCGGCCGGATACTACGCCGAACCGCCCGCCCGCGTTCCGGAACCGACAGATCGCCCGGCGCACCTCGTCCGAAACCCCGCCCTGACACAGCGTTCCGTCATAATCCGAGGCAAGTAGCACCCCGTCCATTCGTCTGTCCATAGGAAAAACCTCCGGTATTGATATAAGATAGGAAAACAACAAAGGCGCGAAGCGTGGAACAGCAGTTGCGATGTACATTAATGAAGAAAAGGGGAAGGTGCCGCATGAACGGAAGCCTTCTCCTTTCCGATGGGTAAAGAATCCTCTGATTTAAGGTTATTTTTGCGATAAAAACCTCTATATTCCATTTTTATCGCAAAAATCCAATGTATTCAGAGGTCCCCCGAGGTAAAATGGGGGATGGAGAAATGTGCGACAAGCAGGAAAGGATTCCATGCCGTCCCTTTCACAGGAGCTTTCGGAAACGTCGGACAATCGTCCCCCTTTTCTTGCGCAAATTACTTGATAATTTCTCCGTAGCACTTGCC
>CAVAXR010000345.1:0-2145 GCA_963592375.1 Oribacterium sp.
ATTACATCAGTGCACATTTCGTGGATCATCATCAGACCGCGGATTGCCTCGTAATCTTCAGGCACATTGCGGTCACCATGGAAGCCGACATAGCTCTGATAAACGCCATCGTAGCCGATGAACTTGCCGAAGGGCATGGTCTGGCTCACATCGTCGCGCTTGGACCACAGCTCCATGAATTCAACATTGCGGAAGGCGCTGTGAAGATAGGAATACTTGCCCATCAGGTTGCGGCAGGCCTGCACAGCCTCCAGCCGTTCGGCCTGGAGCATCAAATCGTTCAGTTCACTCATTGCTTAGCCCTCCTTGTCCATAAAGGTGATGCCAACTTCGTCAAAGGTCTTGTAAGGCCAGGGAATAGCCGGCTCATTGGCGGGATAGACCTCGTTGGGGGAGTAGGTCCACATAGACACATTCTTTTCAGCCTGAGTGAAGGCAAACTCCTCGGCGGAGGGCTGCTCAGCGTCCACCCAGCTGGTGCCGTATTCGCACTTGAACAGGGGATACAGGCGCATATGCCAAATTTTCCACTGTCCGTCGTTGTCCTTGATGAAGTCCACGGCGTACTTGCCCCAGCACCATTCGGCGTGAGCCTTGCCGTCTCCGGTTTCGTCTGGGCGGCCGGGAACCTGACCGTCCACATAGGTTTCGTGACCGGGGCTGATCCATGCACCCTTGGCGGTCTTGCCATCGGCGGCAACTTCGATGACCTCGGTGTCCATCTCGTGCATCATGACAGCGCCCTTCAGGCTGTCCAGCATGCCGGGGTCGTTGCGATCGCCATGATCCTTCAAATAGCAGGCCTTCACGCCCTCGAAGCCCTTATAGCTGCCCCAGGGCATGACCAGTAGGTCGTCCTCGCGCTTTGCCCACAGGTCAATGTATTCATTGTTGCGGAAGGCGGTGTGATAGTAGCTGTACTTGCCCATCAGGTTGCGGCAGGCCTGAACGGCCTCCAGTCGCTCCAGCTTCAGCGTCAGCTGTTCCAGCATTTCCTGTTCGTTCATTGCTCAGACCTCCCTTACTGATAGTTTGCCCACTGAGTGGGAACGGCGTCCTCGTAGTGCTCATAGGGCAGCGGAGGCTCCGGCTCATCGGCGGGATAGACCGTGTCAGCGCTCCATGCCCAGTTGGGCTTGGGCAGTGGCTTGTGGTTGTGGAAGGGAAAGTCCACGGGGTCCATGTCGGGATGCTCCGTCCAAGGCACATAGAAGTCGGTCTTGTAGATGGGCCACAGGCGCATTTTCCAGAACTTCCACTCGCCGTCTTCGTCCTTAATGAAGTCCACCTGATACTTGCTCCATGCCCACTCGCAGGAGGAAACCATCGGTGCGTCAGCGGGCACAGGATCGCCCTTCTTCCAGCCGGGAATCTTGTCGAAGTCGGGGATGAAGCAGCTCTCGTGGCCGGGGCTGATCCATGCGCCCTTAGCGGTCTTGCCGTCGCCGGCAACCTCCAGAACTTCAGTGTCCATGCAGTGCATCATCATGCCGCCCTTGAGAATGGGGGAGTCCTGAATTTCGGGATCGTTACGGTCGCCGTGATCCTCCAGATAGCACTTGCGTACGCCCTCAATGCCTTGATAGTAGCCCCAGGGCATGACCAGCAGGTCGTCATCGCGCTGTGCCCACAACTGAACGTAGTCCTTGTTGCGCATTGCGGTGTGATAGTAAGAGTACTTGCCCATGAGGTTGCGGCAGGCGTGAGCGGCTTCAATGCGGTCGAAGCCCAGCTTCAGCTCTTCCAGTGTTTTTGCCATGTACATCGCTCCTTTACTTGATTTTTCAGCACCTCGACCGGCCCTGAAATGCGCCGGCGGTGCGTCCTTTCTTCTTATTTACTTTATCGTAAGGGGGGGTGTATGTAAAGCAACGAAATTGGCAAAAGTCACAACCGTCTGTTACTTTTCTATGAAATATACTTGAATGAAACAAATTGTTGTGGTAAAATTATTTTAATAGATGTAAAAGCAATACGCTTTTTGATTTTTTATAGAGGATTAAAGATATGGTCAACGAAACAACGGTAAAATCTTTTTTGATGTTGGTCCGTGTGGGAAGTTTTACTGAAGCGGCCCGTCAACTTTATCTGAGCCAGCAGGCGGTCAGCAAGCAGGTTGCCAAGCTGGAGCAGGATCTCAACTGC
>CAVAXR010000346.1:0-2133 GCA_963592375.1 Oribacterium sp.
ACCTAAGACCATGGATGAGGTCGAGGAGCTGTGGTATAACGGCAGAGGCGGTCGATACGATCATTACGACAACAGCCGCTACCATGCCCTGAATCTGCACAGCGTGTTCTCCAAGGGCACCATCGAATTCCGGCTGTTCAATTCCACCCTCCATGCCGGTGAGGTGAAAAGTTATATTCAGCTTTGCCTCGCCATCAGCCATCAGGCGCTGGTGCAGCGCGGGGCTTCCCGTGCCAAGACCCATCCGGAAAATGAAAAATACACCTTCCGCACATGGCTTCTTCGCCTTGGGATGATCGGGGACGAATTCAAAACCGCACGGCAGCACCTGCTGAAAAATCTGGAGGGCAACATTGCATGGCGGGATCCGGCACAGGCCGAAGCGCAGAAAACCCGGCTTGCCGCCAAGCGGTTAGAGGAACAGCAGACGGTGCTGCCGGAGTCCGAACCGGCAGCGCCGTCCGATGAGCAAGAGCAGGATACGCCTGCGTTCACTATGTCGATGGGATAAAGGAGGAAGAATATGAGCAAACGACTCTATGTTGCCTACGGCAGCAATCTGAATATTCAGCAAATGATGAGCCGCTGCCCCGGTGCGAAGCTGTACGGGACGGGTGTAATTGAGAATTTCGAGCTGCAATTCAAAGGGCAGTCTCACGGCGCATTCGCTACGATCGCCCCCAAGGATGGAGCGTCGGTGCCGGTGGCCGTGTGGGATATCTCCAAGCGGAATGAGCAGGCACTCGACCGGTATGAGGGCTATCCCGCCCACTACTTCAAGCAGAATGTCCCCGTGCAGATGGACGGCAAAGAGATTACGGCCATGGTGTATGTGATGAATCTCAAAATGAACTTCGGCCTGCCAGCGCCGTATTACTACGATGTCATCCGGGAGGGTTATGAGGATTGCGGACTGGATCCCGCCGCCTTGGAGCAGGCGCTCCGGGAGAGTACCGCGCAGTTTTACGGCTCGCATTGGCCGCACCAAGAGTCCATCTTTCGTTTTGAAAGCGATGCAGAACCGGACGAGGACGAACTGGAGGAAGATGACGATCCGGATTTAGACGAGGATGAACCGGAGCTGGACGAAACGGATCCGTTCTATTTCTCGGAGGGAATGCACCTATGAGCCGCAAAAAAGAATTGCAAAAGCAGCTTGGCAGCGATTATATCTATGAGCGTTATCTGGATGAGCGGAGCCTCCGGCAACTGAAAAGGCAGCCCTCGGAGGACTTTTCCGAAATGGTCATTGCGGCTCTGACCGTTGGCTGCCTTCGCCTGAACGCCGTGCTTTATCGCTCAGATGAAACGCTGATACAGGGATATGATGTGCTGGTCAAGGACGATCCCGCTTCCCCGGAATGGATCTTTTACGACGGCATTTCTGACACAGCCAGCCCCAAAGAGGCCGAGATGCTGCGCATTCTCGACGACGCTGCGAAGCGACACGGGCTGTCCTATACCGAAAGCTGCTTTACCCGCTTGGATGGGAAAGTCCCGCACAAGCCAAAGCTCCGCTCGTAAGCCCCCGTGTGGCCTCGTGTGGAGCTTTCGGCGGAGAAGCGGGACGGTGCCCCGCCAAAGTAAAAGCGCAGCAAAACGGGCGGCTTTGCGGGGGCGTGTGCCAAGATGGATGTGACGCCAAATCGGCTGGCATTCGCCTGCGATTTGGTTGCAGGATAAAGGCGGGTGGCTGTAAACGCCTCCCGCCGATCCACAGCAGCCCGCAATGCGGACTGCGTTCAGGAGCTTTGCACATTTTGAGCTTTTCCGCTTTAGGTACACCTGTATGACGCATTTGCCAATTACGGGTACACCGGCCACCCATAAAGCGCCCGCAAATCCAAGCGTTTGGAGGTGAACATCCTGAAAGAAAAGAAGATCCGTATCCCTCTTTGGATCTACCCATCTACAGAGGAGAAAATATCGAAAAACTATGAGGCCGACAACTGCAAAAGCCCCAGCGAATTCATTGAGAAAGCGATTCTGTTTTACTGTGGGTATCTGGCAAGCACGGAGTACCGGGCCTACCTGCCCGGCGTGATCGTCTCCACCATGCAGGGCAGCCTCGACTCTTTAGAGGATCGGATGGCGTCGCTGCTGTTCAAGATCGCTGTGGAGCTGTGCATGGTG
>CAVAXR010000347.1:0-2129 GCA_963592375.1 Oribacterium sp.
GAATTTCAGAGATCCGCGGACTGACAAAATCTGTCCCCAGCGCAACGACCGCCGGGGCCTCTATTGCAGGACGCATTCCTGAAAACACATGATACAGGGTTGCACCGGCGCTGTAGATATCCGAACGGACATCCAGCATAACCCGCTGGCCGCGCCGGCTGATCGAGCTCCTCCTGCTGCCGGCCGCATTGGATGCATTCTGTCCGGTGCTTTGAGATCCCGCTGCAGAATCCGTCCCGGATACCGGCTCTGCTGTAAGCGTATCCTCCACATCTGTCACTGTAGTGCTGCCCTGACCGGAGACCGTATTTTCAGCAAAGCTCACGCCATAATGCTCCGGTGAAGCATAGCCCCGGCTGTAGCCGACCTGCACTGCACCGTCTTCACTGAGCGCCAGCGCGATGTTGAAATCTATAAGGCAAATGCTTCCATCCGGCTTCACCATGATATTGGCAGGCTTGATATCGCCATGCAAAATACCGTACGGCGGACGTGTATGAAGATAATTCAGCGCGTCCAGAAGCTGACAGGCCCACTTCACCACCACAGCCTGCGGCAGCTTCTCTCCGCGCTTCAGAATTTTGTCCAGACTTTCCCCCTCAATATAGTCCATAACGGTATAAACAATGCCGTTTTCCTGTACAAAATCATAGACCTGCGGAATATAGGTATTGCTCAGATTCTTGAGCATTTCCACTTCACGCCGCAGTGTTTCCTGCCCCACCTTCAAGGTACGCTTGTCTGCCTTAAGAACAACCAGTTTGTTCAGCCGGACATGCCTTCCCAGATAAACAATTCCGGCACCTCCCGCACCGATTTCCTGAAATATTTCATATGCATCTGCAATCAACTGTCCCATCTGCTTTCCTCTTTACAAGTTATATTTCCACGGTTCACCGTAATCGTCCTTGAGCTTCTTTTTTAAATGCTTTCCGACCAGAAGAAACACAACCGCAGCTGCCACTATACCAATGACAGCTATGCCCATAAGGACATAGCCGCCATTCAAAAAATCATTTGTCATTTGATCCATCATTTTAAAAACCACCCGTAATGGCACCAACCACGATACAAACAAGTACGACCACCACCGCGACAATCTTGATGATCGTATCGCGCAGCGTACCTCCATCCATCTTCACCTTTTCTTTTTTCGGAGCCCTGGCCTTCGTCTTCTTTTCCGGCTTCTGCACAGGAGGTGTATACGGTGTCTGTATCCTCTTCTCCTGATACGGATTTTCCGGTGTACGCATCGGCATCGGCTGCGGCACGGCATTCATGCTGACAGACTGCCGCTCTGCCCGGGCCTGATACTGCGCATTCATTTCCTGGCCGGCAAATACCGTACCGTCATTCCAATCATCCTGTACCGCCGACTGTGCCGGATTGGCTCCTCCATACATATAATTCTGTGCCGGAGATGACTGTGCATAGACATCTGCACTCCGAGACTGAACCTGCGAAGAATAGGATGCTGCCTGATCCGCCTCCGGATTCACAAAAATCGTGCCGCTGCCCCAGTCATCAAAGGAAGCGCCGTTACCAGCCCCTGGTGTGCCGGAATTCATCTGCGCCGCATTGCCATAGCGCATGGCAGCATGGTTCTGTGCTCCATACCCGGACTGCACTGCCTGCTCATTATCCGCCTTGAACGCCGCTCCGCAGTTCGGGCATACCCACACGCCCTGATTCATTCTGCAGCCGCAGTTTGGACAGAAATTCATCATCACTTTCCCTCCCGTTTGTTTATTATCGAAATGCTTTCAGTATCAGATATCCTGCAATTCCCAGAAATGACGTCACCGCAAAAGGCATACGAACCGGGTCATTTTCCTCCGGCAGGTAGCAGTGAAAGCTTCTGCTCAGTATCATTCCCCGCAGATAAAGCCCCAGCCTTTTCATACGCCGGAAAAAAATCTTATGCCGAATCATGAGAACAGCCGCTGCCATTCCGCTGAACACCAATGCCGCTGCAATATATGACCACATTGCAGACCAGCCGAGAATCGCGCCCAGCATCCATATCAGCTTTGCATCGCCTGCTTTAAATACATGAAGCAGCCAGAACACATACCCAAGCGCAAGTCCGGCCATGCTGCCCAGCAGTGCTGCTGCAAGCGCATGAATAC
>CAVAXR010000348.1:0-2128 GCA_963592375.1 Oribacterium sp.
CTGCAGGAGGCTGTTGAAGCTGAGCACGAAGGCATTTCCCTGAAAAACGCGGAAGGACGCATAGCCGGAGAGTACGTCTACTGCTATCCGCCGGGAATTCCGATTCTGGTGCCGGGAGAAACGGTTCGCCGCGAGGTGATTTCTCTGCTGATGCTTCTTCGGGAACGGGGGGAGCGGCTGCGCTTCACGGAATCGGGAGAAGAACTTGACAAGCTGACGGTATGCCGTGTATGATATGAACAGCTATCAGCAGAAGGGAGAAATTCTGCTGAGAAGTATTCTTAAGAGAAAGAAGGACTTGATTATGAAGCACATTATGACATTAAATACTCGTGATATGCAGAAGAGCGCTGTGACAGGCGGATGCGGTGAGTGTCAGACTTCCTGCCAGTCAGCATGCAAGACAAGCTGCGGTATCGCAAATCAGCAGTGCGAGAACAAGAATAAGTAATTCTCGGATAAGCAATACGGAGACAGAGTGCCGGGGCGTTCAGCGTCCCGGTACTTTTTGGCATGAACGGGGTGGGCGCAAGCTTGGCTGCGCGGACCCCGTTCATGTTTTGTGCGGTCAAAAAACTTTTGACCCCATGTTACACGGATTGCTCCGCGCTTTGCGCTCCCGCAATCCTCAAAACATTCGTAATCCGCTCATTTTTCTGCGAAAAATGGCTGCTTACTCATGTTTTGGCGGGTCCCAAGGTCAAAGCTTCTCATGAGAGCGCGCTCTCATCGAAGCTTTGGACCTTTTGACCCTAGTATCATAAAATAGGATTACCAGAAAAAGGGGATTTACCATATGATTCATCAGTATCAAATGAACGGCTATAATATTGTCATTGATGTGTTCAGTGCCAGTGTACATGTCACCGACGAGCTGGCCTACGACGGCATTCACCTGCTGGATTCCGGATTGGACAGAGCGGCAGCAGAAAAGGCACTTGCAGAGCAGCATCCATCGGCATCAAAGGAAGCCATTCAGGATACCTTTGCAGATATTCAGGAGCTGATCGACGGCGGAAAGCTGTTTGCCAAGGATATTTATCAGAATATCGCGGGTGTGCTGAAGAATCGGAACACAGTGGTCAAGGCACTCTGCCTTCTGGTGGCGCACACCTGTAATCTGAATTGCGAATATTGCTTCGCTTCTCAGGGCAAGTTCAACGGAACCTCGGGGCTCATGACATTCGAGACGGGAAAGCGGGCGCTGGATTTTCTGATTGAGAATTCGGGAACACGCCGGAATCTGGAGGTGGACTTTTTCGGCGGAGAGCCGCTGGTGAATTTTGAGGTATGTAAGCAGCTGGTGGCTTATGCGCGTTCGGTGGAGAAGGAGCATAACAAGAACTTCCGCTTTACGCTGACCACAAACGGTGTGAACGTGACCGATGAGGTAATCGAGTGGGCGAATAAGGAGTGCTACAATGTCGTGCTGAGTCTGGACGGCCGGAAGGAGGTCAATGACCGTTTCCGTGTGGATAAGGCCGGCCGCGGCAGCTATGACAAGATTGTGCCGAATTTTCAGCGCTTTGTGGAGAAGCGGGGAGACCGGAACTACTATATGCGCGGCACCTTCTCGCATTATAATACGGATTTTACAAAGGATATCTTCCACATGGCAGACGACCTCGGCTTTACGGAGCTTTCCATGGAGCCGGTGGTGACGAAGCCGGGCGACCCCTGCGAGCTGACGGAAGAGGATCTGCCGATTCTTTATGAGCAATATGAGCTGCTGGCAAAGGATATGATCCGGCGCGAAAGAGACGGAAAGCCGATTACCTTCTACCACTATATGATCGATCTGACAGAGGGACCGTGCATCTATAAGCGTGTGTCCGGCTGCGGCTCGGGAACGGAGTATATGGCAGTGACCGCCTGGGGCGACCTCTATCCCTGTCACCAGTTTGTTTCGGACCCCGAGTTTAAGCTTGGCGACGTCTGGAACGGCGTGACGCATCCGGAGGTGCGGGATGAATTCAAGACCTGCAATGTATATTCCAGGCCGGACTGCGGGGACTGCTGGGCACGTCTGTACTGCGCCGGCGGCTGTGCGGCCAATGCACTGCATGCAACCGGAGACATTCACGGAACGTATCGCTACGGCTGTGAGGTATTTAAGAAACGTATGGAA
>CAVAXR010000349.1:0-2123 GCA_963592375.1 Oribacterium sp.
GCGACCATTTCAAAATTCCTTCAATCAGCACCGGCAACATCCTGCGGGCGGCCGTCAAGGACGGCACGCCCATGGGTGTGAAGGCGAAGAGCTATATGGATGCGGGTGCTCTGGTGCCTGACGATGTGATCGTTGGCATCGTGAAAGAGCGTCTGCAGGAAGATGACTGTAAAAACGGTTTTGTGCTGGACGGTATGCCCCGCACCATTGCCCAGGGCGAAGCTCTGGAGGAAATGGGCGTACAGATCGACACAGTGCTGAACCTGGTGGTGGCCGATGAGGCGATCATTCAGCGCATGGGTGGTCGCCGGGTGTGTGCAGCCTGCGGCGCTAGCTACCACATCATCAATAAACCCAGCAAACGGGAAGGCGTATGCGACCGCTGCGGCGGCGAACTGGTGACCCGCAAGGATGACCAGCCCGCTACCGTTTTGGATCGACTGAAGGCCTACCACGAGCAGACCGAGCCGCTGGTAGAATTCTACCGCAGCCGCGGCAAGCTGGTGGATATCCCGGATCAGGGAAGCATCGAAAAGACCACCGCGCTGATCATGAAAGCGCTGGAGGCATAAAGCGATGATCCAGATCAAGAATGCAGTGGAACTGCAGAAAATGCGCAAAGTCAACGCTCTCAGCGCAGCTGCGCTGAAGTTTGGCGGCGAGCATATCGAGCCCGGCATGACAACGGCTGAGCTTGACAAAATTATTTATGACTTTATCGTTCGGCACGGAGCCAAGCCCAACTTCAAGGGCTTGTACGGTTTTCCGGGAACGGCCTGTATCAGCCTGAATGACACGGTGATCCACGGCCTGCCCAGCAAGAATATCGTGATCCGTCCGGGTGATATCGTGAGCATCGACACCGGCGCCAAGCTGGACGGCTTCAATGGCGACAATGCCTGCACCTATGCGTGCGGCAAGGTCGACATAGAGGCACAGCGGCTGATGGATGTGACCCATGAAGCGCTTCATCTGGGCATTAAAGCTGCCCAGGCGGGCGCCCGCGTGGGCGACATCGGCCACGCCGTGCAGTCGTATGTGGAAGAGAACGGTTTCTCTGTGGTTCGTGAATTTGTGGGCCACGGTGTGGGCAAGGAGCTGCATGAAGACCCTGAGGTGCCGAACTACGGCCACCCGGGCCGCGGCCCTCGGCTTGTGCCGGGTATGTGCATTGCCATCGAGCCCATGGTAAACCAGAAAAACTACGCAGTCAAAACCTTATCCGATGGATGGACGGTCAAGACCTGCGATGGCGGCCTGGCTGCTCACTTTGAGCATTCGATCGCCATTACAGCGAACGGCCCCGAAGTTTTGACTCTGGGCTGGGAAAACGGCCAATGGTCTTTGTAAAGGGCCAGTTGGTACGCCCCGTGGCAGGGCGAGACCGGGCGCATACTTTTGCCGTTTTGGCCGTGGAAGGCCAGATGCTTTTTCTGGCAGACGGACACCTGCATAAACTTTCTTGCCCCAAACGCAAGAAGAAAATGCATGTGGCCCCCACTGCCACCGTCTTGCAGGGCGAATTTCTCGCCAGTGACGAACAGCTGCGTGGGGCAATAGAGGCCTATGAGGCCGAAAGCCCCATTTGACGCACCTTAAGGAGGCAAGGAACTTGTCTAAAGAAGATGTCATCGAAGTAGAAGGTGTTGTGCGGGAAGCAATGCCCAACGCGATTTTTCAGGTAGAACTGCTGAATGGCGAGGGCAAGCCCAACGGTCATACCGTGCTCGCACACATCTCCGGCAAGCTGCGGACCAATTTTATCCGCATTCTGCCCGGAGACAAAGTTACGATGGAAATGTCGCCTTACGACTTAACGAAGGCACGCATTACCTGGCGTTCAAAGTAATTTGAGCGCCGCAGCACACAAAGGAGGTTAATCATTATGAAGGTCAAACCTTCCGTGAAACCCATCTGCGAAAAGTGCAAAGTCATCAAGCGGAAAGGCCGCGTTATGGTGATTTGCGCTAACCCCAAGCATAAGCAGCGCCAGGGCTAATTTTCCTGGACTTGGGAGCCAAGTGCGTAGATTCCCGGCGCAGGCTCCGACACTTGACATGGGATGATGTACTAGGAGGTACAAACACTATGGCACGTATTGCTGGTGTTGACCTGCCCCGCGA
>CAVAXR010000350.1:0-2122 GCA_963592375.1 Oribacterium sp.
CATCAGACTTTTCTCGCTGACTCCACCCAGGGAAATATAGTTGTCTTCTTCCCATCCTTTTCCTCTGGCTGACAGAAAAGAAAGCAGATCAATGGGTGCTTCGAAGACATAAAGCCTGTCACTGCTTCCCACATGTCCAAAGCCATATGCCTTATCCGATCCAGCCACATCACTGCGGTATTTCTCTTTGGTTCCCCTCACTGCCGCATAACGGATATGACCTTCTGCATCACATCCGGTAAAGACCGCATTATGATATGCCTTGCTCTCATATACCTTCCCAGATTGGAGCATTAGGTCTACAATCTCACCACAGATCCCGCGATTTTTCACCAGGTACTCGCGAACAATATCGTTATTCTCATTCTTTTCAGGAAGCTTTAAAGCCTTAGCTTCCTGCATCTTATCCTGCTCATTTACTTTTTCTATATTTTTACCTGTCTCCATCATCTTCTCCTCCTTCCGGCTTGGGATGGGGCAGCTTCTTACGCTGCCTTCATCACCTGCCGGTTCTTCACCATTTAATAATTCCTTTATAGCTTCCCTTAGGCTCATGCCATAAAATGTGTTCAAAAAATCAATGGCATTTCCACTGCCATTATTGCTGTGCTGATACCACACATTTTTTCTCACTGTGACGCTATCGTGGGTAGTCCAGCGGTATTCACTGCCACTCTTCTTAAAGCGTTCCCCTCTGGCTTCCAGAAAAGGAACCAGATCCACCGAAGCTGCCCTGTCACGCTGTTCTTCTGTATATAATCTCATCTGCATTTTTCTCCTCTATAATTCCATGTCATAACTTTTCTTTTCCGGACTGGCTTGTCAGACCGTGTGCCCTGATTCAGATTGGCATCCTGTCTGTCTCTATCGCCCTGCATCCGATCGCCATTGGATTTGTCCATGTCGTTTAATCCTGCATTCAGCCCACGCTTTTCTCCAGAAATTTTTTCTGCAGAAATATTTTTTCTGGCGATCTCACTCTGCTTCTCATGCAGCCGCCCCATGACGGATACCGGTTCGACCTCCTCTACCATGTGGTAAGTGGATACCGAATCCACACAGGACTTCACCTTCTCAAATGGCCGCAGCTTCTCTTCCAGTTTTTTCTTTTCTGCAGAAAAATGATCCACCTGCTTCTGCTCTTTCTTAACCTCAGCCTCCCACTGTTTCAGATCAATATCATCTACACCTGCAATGCCTTCCTCGGCCAGGATTGCCTTCAGTCTCCGGTTCACTGCCTGGTAGTGATTTAATTCCTTGGCATGTTTCTTTCTGTAAGCCTCTTTGGCAAAATATTTCTTGTTGTAAGTCTGCTGAATAGGCTTAAGCTTCTCGTAATTCTCATAATCACGGATAAACTGTCTGGCTCTCTTAATCTTCCTCTGGCTGGCAGATAAAGAAGCCTGTATGCCGGAAATCTCTTTCTGGAGATCAAGGATCTTCTCTTCCAGATCCGCCGGTGTTTTTAGATCATTCTCCTGAAGAAATGCAATGGATTCCGCAAATGCTTTCAGGTTATAAGCTTTTGCCTTCTGGGTGCCATATTTGTAACCTTCCGCATTTTTATTTCGCTTCTCCATGTACTGTTGAAGGTAAGAAGCCAGTGTCGGCTCCGGTAATTCCAGACTTCGCTTTTTCAGGTTCTGCTCCCAGGATTCTTTCTCTTTAACAAGCCAGCCAAGGATCACCTTCGTTCTCTCAGCCATACCATTGATCCAGCGGATCAGACGGTTAATGGTGCCAAGCGTGGTCTTGATGCCCCTCTTTTCCATGGCTCTGATGTTAGGTCCTTCATGGATGGTAGGGATCCGGTCAACGCCAAGTTCTGCATAAGATTTTTCTGATATCCTCGCAGCAAATCCCTTCTGCTCCAAAAGCTCATTATTCATATCAGCCCAGGCTTTTCTCATCTCCAGAAGGGTCTCCTTATCACTCCAACCGGTAGTAGAGATTGCAGCCATTTTTTGCTTTCCTCTTTTGTCAAAAACAGGATTTCCCTCTGCATCCAGAACAGGAACTTTCTTCTCCTTAATGCCCCAGGTACCATCTTCATTCAGCGGCCGGATAGGAACCAAAATGTGCATGTGTGGATTCTGGGCAGCATCCTTTCCCTTGTCAGGAT
>CAVAXR010000351.1:0-2113 GCA_963592375.1 Oribacterium sp.
ACCGACAGAAGCGGCACCCAGGGACTTCTCGATTTCGATCCTGCTGATGCTTCCCTGTGAATCGTGAATCATTCGATTCATTCGTGCAGCGACGACCACGCGGGAGATTGGCCGCAGCTTTGATTTTGTGTCATCCAGTGCAATCCGCAGACTGAGGGGAAGTCCTTCTGTCGGAACGCCCTGCAGAACCTTGTGGAAAAGCGGACCGGCACCCTTGAAGAGGCCGGACAAAAAGCTGCCGACCTGAAGCTCCTCAAGCCGCTCCTTCTCTTTTTCGTCCAGTCCGGCACGTGCCTTTTCATCGGCAGGAAGCTGCTCCGGCTTCAGATCACGGAAGGCGGAGGCAATCATGCAGCGCTTATTCTCCAGGCTTGCCTTTGCAAAATATCCCTGCAGGACGTTCTTATAGAACAGACCCTGACCGGAGTTTCCGCTGAGATTGTTATTCATCATTTGACGGACAGTCAGATCCTTGATGTCCGTGATGGCCTGCTCCTCACTTGCAAACATGCCGCTCAGGTTCTTATTGATCTCCTTCTGGATTTCACCAACCATCTGCTCTGCCATCTGATTGACGGACCGGTCGATTTCCAGAAGATTCTTATTTATTTCATTCCTGATTTTAGGCAGGTAGCCCATAAATCCTGCGGTAAACTTGTTGAGATATCCGGCGATTTTTCCTGCTGCGATATAACTGTTTGCGGCATCCTGCTGATTGCCCACTATGCCCCGGATCAGAAGCGCAAGATCATGTGGATCGCATTCCATCAGCTTATCCTTGAGCGTCTCGTCCCCACCGGACAGCTCATCCAGCATACCGCTGAGGCTTCCGGTCAGGGAAGACAGCTTGAATTCTCCGCCCATCAGACCTGTGCCCAGCTTCTTTTCGATATCCCGCATAAGATGAGGCTGCTGAAGGATCATAGCCAATGTATCGGCATGCGTGTAAAGAGTATTTCGCAGCTTGTCAGCCGGATCGCTTCTCCGGGTCAGGTCATTGCGCCAGGTATCGCCGGTGAAGATCAGCTCCGAAAGGAAATCCTTAATGGCAGTTTCTTCCTTGGTCCAGCGGATCTCCTCGGAATTTTCCTTCCGGCTGTCAAAATCCGCTGTGAATGTGACGTGGTCATCGAATCCCTCTTCTCGTCTCTTTGCGGCTCTTTCAAGTGCCGTGATTTCCTCCAGTACATCCGGAGCATTGACCGTATGATACGCATCCCGCGACAGGTCTGTCTGCAAAGCTGTAAAAGCTGACTGCAGATCGTTTCCGTTCAAAGACCTCTGCATGAGCAAAGCAAGATAGGAGGTCGGAAAATCACGAAGCGCATTGCCGCTGAGCTTTGCCGTGTTTTCCAGATATGCATACATCATATCCCTGCTGAGCTGATTTTCTTCATCATCCTTGCCGGCCAGTGTTCTGTTGAGCTTATCCCACAGGGCGCGGCGAACAAGCTCCCTGCCGTATACCTCTGGGTGCTCACACATATCCTCCTCCAGATGCCGGGCCAGGAAGCGGGCTGAGTAGCTTGTATCTACGCGCTTGCCGCCAATCTCAATGACGATGTTGTCACTGCTGTTTTGAGAAAGGCGCATCGTAATGCCGTCAAAGCTGATTTCGCCGACTGTCTGGGTGTTTTCGGCAAATGAGCGCAGAAGACCATGCAGCGCTCCGATGGATGCTGCTGTACTTCTTCCGTTCTCCTGAATATACCGGAAGCCCTCCTTTTCCTTGAAAAACAGACTGACTGCGCTGCGCTCAGACTGACTGAGCTTTTCCAGCTGCTGTTGCTGCTCGAACCTGCGGAATTCCAGCTGGTCCGCTTCATCCCATGTGAGCTCCGTAAATTCGAAGTCCTCCGATACACCGAGCTGCTTCTGATTCTCCTCCTGAAGATCGGGAAGCGGTTCCGCGTTGACAGGCGCGCTGTTCTCGGGCTTGACCTCGGCAGGCTGCACAGCATTCTCCGGCTGCAGCTTCTGCTCTGCTTCCGGAGCCTGTACATTCTCTTTCTGTGCCTGCTTCACATCGGCAGCAGGGGCCTTCTCTTCCGGAAGCTTCTCAGCGGCGGGCTGTTCCCGGATCACAACAGAATTCACAATATCGGAACAGAGA
>CAVAXR010000352.1:0-2110 GCA_963592375.1 Oribacterium sp.
CCAATGAGCACAGCACCTCTTACGTCCAGATAAACCAGCGCCAGAATGATAAGGAACCCGATAAGAGCCAGCGCAACCTCCGGATTAGAGAAGCTGCCGAGGCCGACAATGGTGGAGCTGTCGGATACAATAATGTTCGCGTTCTGCATGCCGATAAAGGCAACGAACAGGCCTATGCCGGCAGAGATGCCGTTCTTAAGGTTGGCCGGAATCCCGTTGATGATCTGCTCGCGCGCCTTGAAGAAGGACAGCAGAATGAAAATGATGCCTTCTACCAGAACTGCGGTGAGCGCAATGGAGAAGGCATTCTCCGCGCCGCCCAGCTCGCCCAGGCAGACCGTGTAGGCAAAATACGCGTTCAGTCCCAGTCCTGCCGAAAGGCCGATGGGATAGTTAGCCAGAAACGCCATCAAAAAGGTGGCGATGGCAGAGGCCAGAGCGGTTGCCACGAAGACACCGCTGCGATCCATGACCGTCCCCAGAATGTTGGGGTTCACGGCCAGAATGTAGGCCATGGTCAGGAATGTGGTGAGACCGGCCACGATCTCGGTACGGACCGTGGTGCCGTTCTCCTTCAGATGAAACATTTTCTCGAGCATAGATCTCCCTCCTCATGCTGTAAATGAAGTCAAACACTATTACTCTACCACGATAAAGCACGCTTTGAAACGGACAGAGTAAAAATGCTGTGGTTAGCAGTTAAAAGGGATTGTAAAACCGTGAGCCGTCGCGGAAGGTGAACCACAGTGCCCAGACGGAGAATACAAGCGCTGCGAAAAGAACCATGTAATCCGTGATGGTCAGCTTGTGCGCCATGTACCAGGTGCGCTTTTTCTTCTTGCCAAAGCCGCGCAGCTCCATGGCGTTGGAAACCACATCGATGCGTTCCATGGTGGAGAAGAGGAGCGGGAAGATGATGCTCGAGGTACGCTTGATGCGTTCAAGAAGGCTCGTCTTGCTGCTCATCTCGATTCCTCTTGCCTGCTGCGCATTGCGAATCCGGTGGAACTCATCCTGAATATCCGGGATGTATCGAAGCGCAATGGCTACGGAATAGGCAATGCTGTAGCTGACCCCGATGCCGTTTAAAGAGGCTGCGAATTCACTGGGGTCCGTGGTCGTCATGAAGGTGAACACCGCCGGAATGATGGTGAAATACTTGATCATGACATTGAACAGATAGAAGAGCTCCTCCTGTGTCAGCAAATAACCGGCCGGCAGCTGCGTAATCACGGTGCGCGAGCTGTAGATCTCACAGCCCTGATACGGCGAGATCAAAAAGATCGCAATCAGATTCAGCACCATGAAGGCGAGGATCAGGCGGAACACTGAACCCACCTGCGCCCAGCGAACCTTTGCCATCTTGAAAATGACGAAGCTGACGAGGATCATGAACAGGAGGATCCGTGTGTCGTAGGTCATGGCACTGACGATGCACCACATCAGGAAGAAGAGGAGCTTCGTTACGCCGGACAGATGGTGGATCCAGGTGTCTTTTTTTTCATAGGATAGAATGCGGGACATCAGTGCACCTCCTTTCCGGTCTGGGAGCGTTCGCCTGCAGAGAAACGAACCTCTCTGTGCGCCCTCTCATAGGCGATAAAGCGTTCGCAAAGAGCGGAAGGATCTTCCAGACCGCAGCGAAGCGCCAGAGGGTAGAGCGATGTCGGCTTGAGGTCTGCCTGCTCGCAGATGGCCTGATTCGTCAGGACCCTTGCCGGTGTGCTGTCGGTGATAAGACGTCCGTCTGCAATGACAATGGCGCGGTCCGTGTACTCGAGCATCAGGTGCATATCATGTGTGATCATGAGAATCGTAATGCCGGTCTCCTGGTTGATGCGCCGCAGGAATTCCATGATCTCTGTGTAATGACGGTAATCCTGCCCGGCGGTAGGTTCATCAAGAATGAGAATCTGCGGATTCATCACGAGGATGGACGCGATGGTCACGCGCTTCTTCTGACCGAAGCTGAGCGCGTTTACAGGCCAGTTCCGGAAGGGATAGAGACCGCAGATCTTCAGCGTTTCATCCACGCGGCGATTGACTTCCTCCGGATCCACACCGCGGACGGTGAGCCCAAGCCCTACCTCCTCGCGGATCATGGGCTTGC
>CAVAXR010000353.1:0-2110 GCA_963592375.1 Oribacterium sp.
CTTATATGCCGTATTGCAGCACTGGATCGGATGGCGCACCGAATGGGCTGCTGGTTGATGTGATGAAGGATCTTTTTCAGGTTCTGCCGGGAGGTTATGATCCGGAAATCAGCTATGTGGCCTATCAGAACCAGTCGGAGATGATCGAAGCCCTGCAGAACGGCCGGATTGACATGATCTTCCCGGTAAGCGGAGATTTCTCTCATGCAGAACAGGGAGATTATCAGCAGAGCTCTATTGTGAATAAGGCGGCGGTCGATTTGCTTTATACGGGTAAATACAGCGAGGATAAGCTTCAGACCATAGCAGTGAATAAGAACAACAACCTTCAGTACGAGTATACCTGCAATCAGTTTAAGGATGCGAAGATCCTCTTTTATGACAATCTGGAAGAGTGCCTCAAGGCAGTAAAAAGCGGGGAAGCCGGCTGCACGCTGGTGGAGGCCCTGCGAGGCGTAGAGTATACATCCGAAGACAGTAAGCTTGAGCTGCTTCCCATGACAGAGAACAGCAGCTTCTGCTTTGGCGTGGCATACGGAAGCAGTGACCTGCTGCGGGTCCTGAACCATGGCCTCAGCATGCTGGGAGAATCCTATTCTCTGAATCATACCTATGCATATGTGGGAAATATCGTCAGTGCAAATATACAGGATATGGCCAGAACCTTCTGGGAGATCGCTGTTGTGCTGGGATTCCTGAGTCTTGGCGTGGTGATTGGTGTTCGATACAGGGCCATGAGAAAAATGGCAGGAAAAGATGCCGAACATAATGAAGTATTGCAGAAAGCGCTGGCAGAAGCCGAGCAGGCGAATCAGGCAAAGACAGAATTTCTGCTTCGTATGTCCCATGACATCCGGACACCGATCAACGGCATTATGGGAATGCTGGAAATCGCAGACAGGAGCAGGGACGATACCGATAAGCAGGAGGAGTGCAGAGAAAAGATCAGAAGCGCTTCCATGATTCTGCTGGATATTGTCAATGAAGTTTTGGATACCAGCAAACTGGAGTCCGGTGAAGTTGTTTTGGAGCACGTTCCGTTTGATCTGATTAAGATATCGAAAGAGGTTTACTACTCTGTCAAAAAACAGGCGGATGACAGGGATATTGAGATTGTGCAGGAAAACTGCAGTGCAAAGGATGCAAAGCTGATCGGCAGTCCGCTCCATTTGAAACGCATTATGATGAATATTCTCAGTAATGCCATCAAATACAATAAGGATCACGGGAAAATCTATATCACCTGCAGAGAAGCGGATACGGACGGCAGGACCGTGCAGCTTGAATTCAAATGCCGTGATACCGGCCTGGGTATGAGCCCGGAATTTCTGGAGCATGTTTTCGAACCGTTTACACAGGAAAACAGTGCTCCCCACAGCAAATATGCCGGAACGGGACTCGGTATGTCTATCGTGAAAAAGCTTGTGGATAAAATGGGCGGCACGATTACGGTGGAAAGCGTCAAGGGAGAGGGAACGACCTTTGATGTGAGGATTCCGTTTGAAATCGATAAATCCATGCCTGAGTCTGCCGAAGCCGAGCCGGAAGCAAAGCAGGCTTCGATCAGGGGAGTGAAAATTCTTCTCGCAGAGGATAATGAACTGAACATGGAAATTGCCAAATTCCTGCTGGAGGAGGAAGGCGCTCTTGTCACAGAAGCCTGGAATGGAGAAGAAGCCCTTGATACCTTTATGGCGGCTTCGGAGGATGATATTGAAGTCATTCTCATGGATGTTATGATGCCGGTCATGGATGGATACGAGGCAAGCAGAAAAATCCGTGAATCCGGCAAACCGAATGCGGCGGCTATCCCAATCATTGCGATGACCGCCAATGCATTTGCAGAGGATAGGGTGGCAGCACTGAATGCCGGTATGAATGAGCATATTGCAAAGCCGCTGGATACAAAGAGGGTAGTGGAAACGACAGCAGAACTTGTGGCCGTTTACCGCGATTGGAGGAGGCATAATGGCAAAGGAGCCTGAAACTTTCGAATTCGATTCCATCAAAATCAATGACTACAATCCCAATGCTTTCTGCCTGATCCGGGTAGAGCTGGACGAGAAAGAAGAGCCGGTGGATTTTACATTTTTATATTGCAATGATGCAC
>CAVAXR010000354.1:0-2106 GCA_963592375.1 Oribacterium sp.
AACGTGTTGTATGGGAAAGACGGCATTGTGGATGATGAGAGCGTGCTTTTGAAGGAAATCTATGAGCTGATCCGGGATTTTGCTAAGACTAACGTGGCGAAGAAGTCAAAACAGCTGCTGGATGCGGTAAAGCTTGCTTGCGCATCAGAGCAGCCGGAGCTTCAGACAGACAGGATTCATGTGGCGAACGGCACGTATTTTCTTAACGGCACATTCCGGTCGGACAAGGAATATTGTCTGAATCGTCTGCAGGTGAGATATGTACCCGAAGCACCGAAGCCGGAACTGTGGTTGCAATTTTTAAATGAGCTGCTGTATCCAGAGGACATCGCAGCGTTGCAGGAGTATATCGGCTATTGCCTGATTCCCACCACAAAGGCGCAGAAAATGCTGCTGGTTGTCGGTAAAGGAGGCGAGGGAAAGTCCCGGATTGGGCTGGTGCTCCGCTCCATTTTCGGCAGCGCCATGTATAACGGCAGCCTGCAAAAGATCGAGACAGACCGCTTTGCCAGGGCGAACCTGGAAATGATTCTGCTGCTGGTCGATGATGACATGAAGATGGAGGCACTGCCCAAAACCAATGTGATTAAATCCTTTGTCACGATGGAAGATCGGGTGGACATTGAACGAAAGAGCCAGCAGAGCGTCCAGGGAACCATTTATTCCCGTTTCATCTGCTTTGGTAATGGCGGGCTTCAGGCCCTCTATGACAAATCCAATGGATTTTACCGGCGGCAGCTGATCCTGACAACAAAGGACAAGCCTGCTGACCGTGTGGATGACCCTTTTCTGGTGGAGAAGCTGCGCAGCGAGGTCGAAGGCATTTTCCTGTGGGCACTGGAGGGGCTGCAACGTCTGATTGCCAATCATTATCAGTTCACGGTGAGTGAGCGGACAGCCAACAATCTGAAAGAAGCCATGGAGCAGGGCAACAACGTGACGAGCTTTTTGAAGTCCGAGGGCTATTTCAGCGTTCTGGCAGGCTCCAAATGCAAATCTACGGATTTTTACCAGGCATATGTGCGGTGGTGTCAGGACAATCTGGAGAAGCCACTAGCTGCATCAACTTTCATCCATCAGATGAAGGAACAGCAGAAATCCCTTGGGATTATCTACGATGACAAATGCATCGGTGCCTGCCGGGGGTTCCACAATGTAGATATCAATCCATTTGTGCCGGTGAGTGGAAAGACACCATGGGATTAAGAATAAGTTGGAAAAAGGGTGCTCACTCTGCTCAGTCTGCTCCGATTTGCGCAGGGTGAGCAGGATGAGCAGGCAGTTTTGAAGTTATTGTCAACGTATAGAAGGAGGACATGTGTATGGGATTTGCACGCAAAGATGTAGAAAGAACGAAAGTAAACACGAAGAAATTCGTCCGTTATCAGGAAGGTGCGGAACGTTACAGCCTGGGACTAACAAAGTTTCAGGAGCTTGCAAAGGAGGCCAAAGCAGTCTACAAAATTGATAAGGTTGCCCTGGTGAACTGCGAGGTGTTTGAGAAATATTTGGAAACATTTCGGGTAGCATGAAAATGAATGTGATCCTGACCTTTAGACGGCGCGTTTTAATGGCAGGAGATGATTTTATGGCGTATAAAAAGGCCGGAGGAATGCCCCTCCGGCCACAGATCGCCCACGGTATTGCGCTGCCGGGGCAGCTTGTGGGAGATGTTATATTCAGCATATGCAAGATC
Organism: Oribacterium sp.; assembly: GCA_963592375.1. GTDB lineage: Bacteria > Bacillota > Clostridia > Lachnospirales > Lachnospiraceae > Oribacterium. Next base: position 1,697 of record CAVAXR010000354.1, read on the forward strand.
AGAGCTTTTTATTCCAGTCTTTCGGAAAGCCGTAATAATCCAGCCGCACAAAGGGATACTTTTTTGAAAGGGCAATGACGGATTCCTTCATTTCTGAGAAGCTCTGCGCAGGAAGAAGTCTCTTCATGATCAGAAAGAAACCGAAGAAATGAGCGTTATCCATGGTTCCATCTTCTCTGCGAATCAGTAAAGCCTGCTCTTTCTTGTTGAGCGATGGCTTTTGCTCAAAGAGACGGTTATAAATACGGCTTCCGTGTGCACAGAGGTTTCGGATGATGGTCATGCTGTGCATGTATTGTCCGAGAATCTCCGGGCCACGATTCATGGTAAGATCAAAATGCTGGGCAATGGTCGCTTTAAGTGATCGCTCAGAAATGGCATACAGAAAAGAAATATCGGATATCGTCAGC
>CAVAXR010000355.1:0-2105 GCA_963592375.1 Oribacterium sp.
CTATACAGGAGCACGGGACATTCGTCAAGCTAAATTTCAAAATTTTTTTCTTTCTATTGAGATGACGGTTCCAATTCCAAAAGCGGCTGTACATGCCGCACATCATATGCGCTCCCGGCTGGCCCTCGCGATGTCCGTCGCAAACAGCAGCGAGCGATACTGACAGGGCTTTCCTATATATAGATATAGAAGGCATGACTCTGCCCGAAATTGACAAAGCAGCCTTCTTCACCGCGCAGCCGTACATGCTGATCTCCGACATCCACCTGCATCTCTCCCTCTTCTAATAGAAACAGTTCAATCTGATTGTGCCAGTGCAGCACAATGCTGCCGTCGATATACTGATGCACATCTCCCGCATAATTCACCGCATCCGAATGAAACAGAAGTTGAGAAAAAAACGCAAATAGCCTAAAATATCTAATGCACAAGAAGTACATGAAGTACAAGAAGTACAAGAAGTTTTTTGCATTTTTTACACAAGAGGTACAAGAAGTACAAGAAGTTTTGGCGTTATATGCACAAGAAGTACATGAAGTACAACAAGTACAAGAGGTACAAGAAGTACATGAAGTACAAGAAGTGCAGCAGTGACAAGATCGGAGTATTGATGAAGGTATATGTGGTAGCAAACCAGAAGGGCGGTATCGGAAAAACGACAACCGCCACAGCGATTGCAGCAATTTTCCAAAGCATGGGAAAGAAAACCCTGCTGATAGATGCGGATCAGCAGGGAAACAGCACGGATACGTACAGAGCAGAAATAGAGGGCCGGGCCACACTGTATGATGTGCTGCTAGAGGATGATCGCATCCCGCTGAGGGATGCCATTCAGAAGACAGAGATGGGCGACATCGTTGCCGCAGATCCTTTGCTTAGAGAGGGAGACGTAAAGCTGTCCTCCGACCTGGACGGCGTTTACCGGTTGTCTGAAGCATTAGAGCAGCTTGATGGTTACGATTATGTGGTCATTGACACAGCACCCGCATTGAATCATGTTTTGTACAACTGTCTGATTGCCGGGGATGAGGTTATCATTCCGGTAACTGCAGACCGGTATGGACTGCAGGGACTGGCGCAGCTTAGCGAAGCCGTTCGAAAGATCCAAAAGAGACAGAATCCCAGGCTGAAAATTTCAGGCCTGCTGCTTGTAAAATATAACGGCCGCACTTTGCTGAGCAGAGAAGTGAGCCAGTCTTTGGACAAGATTGCTGAGGATATGGGAACCAAGGTGTTCAAAACCAAAATCCGCGAAAGTACAAAAACACGCGAAGCACAGGCAACACGAACCTCACTGATCGAGTATGCGGCAAAGTCCACCACTGCAGAGGATTACAGGAATTTTGTTCAGGAGCTTTTGGAGGGAAATGATGGCAAGAAATAAAAGCAGTATGTTCGGCGCGGCGGATGGCTTGTTTTCAGCAGACAGCTTAAATGAGCAGGCATCTCTCAGCAATGCACAAGAAGTACAAGAAGTACAACAAGTACAAGAGGTACAAGAAGTACATGAAGTTCATGTACAAGACACAGTGATGAAAAAAAAGCTGGGAAGCACACAGGGGCGAAAAGGCGTAAAGCTGAAAAGAATTAACCTGGCCTTCGATGACATGAATTACGAATATATCCGGCTGGAAGCCAAAAGACGCGGAAAAACCATCACGGAATTTGTAAACGGAATTATCGAAGACTACAGAGTGTCAGAAAAAGGGATAATCAGTGATTCCAATATTCATTAGCCGGCAGTATTTCCTCTGAGACGCGATTCTAGGGGTCTCAGAGGCCCTGGAAGGCGCGGAAGCCGCATCAGGGCAGAATTATGCCATAAAAGAATCAAAGCCCGTTTAACGGGCAAATACAGCCGTTTGCGAGGTGTTTGCTATTTTACACACCACGAAGTTCGCAAGGAAAATTTACATGTCAGAAAATCGTGCTTAGGAATTTTCTGTTTCGCAGCGCAAAGCAAGGAGCAATCCGTGCAGCATAGGGGCAAAAGGAATTTTGACCCCAACATCATTTCATACCGGAGATACGTCATCCGCAATAATGACTACCCCATCACCTGCCAGGACCGGAATAAGGCAAGCGATCAGATCGATTTATCCTTC
>CAVAXR010000356.1:0-2105 GCA_963592375.1 Oribacterium sp.
CGTTGTGCCAGTCGCATAGAGCTCATGCTTGCTCAGGATACCGCGATAAGCAATGCAGAAATTCTGCATCAGCTTCTTCTTGGAATCATGCGCAATCAATCCAACATTCATCTCAGCTGCCCTCCTTTCGCTTATTCTTTTATGATTTTCGCTGCAGCGCCACGTTCAGAACCATCCCCATACCGGCATAAATGGAAATCAGCGAGCTGACTCCCCGCGAAAAAAACGGAAGTGTAATTCCAGTATTCGGAAACAAGCCAGTGGCCACCGCAATATTTGTATAAGTCTGAAAGCCAAGCCAGGTCAGCATGCCCACACAAAGCAGTCTTCCGCTGAGCGACTTTGCCCTTGACGCTATTATAAGACACTCGAAGATAATCAACAAGAAAAAAATGATGATAATTATCGATCCCTGAAAGCCCAGCTCTTCCCCGATTACCGAAAAAATAAAGTCATTGTCGCTTTCCGAAAGGAAATTTCCGTTTTTCACAGAAAAGATCGAGCTGTTATTCAGACCCTTTCCCTTCAGCATACCGGAACCGATTGCCAGAAGTGAATTCATCTGCTGGTAATAGCTCTGCGGATCAGAGGAGGGATCCAAAAAGGTCAGAATTCGCGTCGCCTGATAGCCCTGCAGAAACGGAATCTTATCGTAGAGCCCGGTTTGGAACAAATAGATGAAAACAGCCGCAAAAGGCACAATGGCCAGCAGCACACCGACAATCCAGCGTGCACTGATCGGCGAAGCAAATACCATCAGTGCCACGATCACCGTCATGATAATTGCAGTGGACAGATTCGGCTGCAGCAGCACCAGACCGACCGGCACAGCAAAATATACCAGTGCCAGAAATACCGTATGCGGAGAGTTGATGCTTTCCTTCGCCCGCTGAAAATAGTTGGCATAGAAAATAATGAGTCCCGCCTTCACGAACTCCGCCGGCTGCACCTGTCCAAGCACCGGCACCTGAATCCAGCGTACCGCGCCATGCCCGCTGGCCGTGCCGTAAATCTTCACGCCCGCCAGCATCAGCACGCATAAAAGATAAATCAGGTTGGCCTGCCGTGTAATTTTCCGGTAATCGATCAGGGAAATGCCGATGCAGAGCGCAAGTCCGGCGCAGGAGCCCATGATCTGCCTGGCCACCTGAGGATCCTTGAAATCCGGTGCAGACATTGCAGACCGGACGATCAGAATCCCCAGAACATTCAGCACCACCATGTAAAACACCAGGCGGAAGTCATATTTTCGAAAATCATAATCAAATTTCATATCTCTTACTTCGACTTAGTCCGATACATTAACAGAAGAAACATAAGAAGCATCCTGTGCAAGAATCTGATCCAGAGTGGTCTTGCCAAAGCAGTAATTGTAGACCTGATTTGCCAGGCTGGCCGCATTTCCGGAGGAATAGCCGTAGGGAATATTCACTGTCACGCTGATCTCCGGATTCTCATAGGGCGCGTACGAAACGAAAACCGCATGATTACCGCGATCCTCCCGCTCCTGCGCCGTACCGGTCTTTCCGGCTACCGCAACCTCCTGCCCGGAAAATACCCGTTTGGCCACACCATCTGTAATCACCTTGCGAAGTCCGGCATGCACCGCATTCCAGGTGAAGTCGCTGAAGCTCAGCTCCGCTTCCACCTCCGGCTCCTTTGTTTCCAGAACATTTCCCTCCGCATCCGTGATCTTATCCAGAACAGACAGCTTATACAGCGTACCGCCGTTTGCCACCGCAGTGATATAGCGGGACAGCTGCACATTGTTGTAGGCATGCGTACCCTGACCCATAGCAGAACGCTCCGGATCTGAATCCGAAATGCGGGGCTCTGCTTCATCCAGCTCCACACCGCTCTTTCCGTTCAATCCGAAATAGCCGGCATACTTTCTGATCCGCTCAAGACCGGTTTCCTGGTCATAGTTTCCCTCCGCATCCGTCGAAAGCTTGTGTCCGAGATCTGCAAAAAAGAAATTGCAGGAGTTCATGATACCGTCCACAATATCCTCTTCGCCATGCGCCGAAGGCCAGATCCAGCAGCGGATAGCCGGCGAGACCTCATCATACTTTCCGGTACAATCAATAATGGACTCCGTATTGATC
>CAVAXR010000357.1:0-2104 GCA_963592375.1 Oribacterium sp.
ATGTTGCGATGCCGCTGATGTTCCGGGGCGTTCCCGCGGAGGAACGGAACCGGCGTGCCCTCAGTTATCTTAAACAGATGGGCATTGCGGATCAGGCAGAGCATATGCCGAACCAGATGTCCGGCGGACAGCAGCAGCGTGTGGGCATTGCGCGGGCACTGGTGATCGATCCGAAGATCATATTTGCAGACGAACCTACGGGAAACCTCGACTCGCATACCACAGAGGAGGTGCTGCAGCTCATGCAGCGGATAGTGTCAGAAGAAAACAAAACGCTCATCATGGTGACGCATGATCCGCAGATTGCAGCCTGGGCCGACCGGCAGATCCGGGTGGTGGACGGCAAGGTGGTGGAAACTGTGATCCGGCAGGAAAGTGCCGTGGAACAGCGGATTCTTTCTGAAAACGGTGCGCCGCCCTTCTGCCGGGTGGAAGGACAGAAGGAAAGAGCAGAAAAATAGACGTAAAGTAAGGAACAGGCACTGCGGACGGCCGCAGGCGGGAGGAAAAATGCGGAACAGATGGAAAAAAGGAGCGGCAATGCTGACGGCGCTGGTGCTGTGCTTCAGCTGCTTCCTGAGCCTTGGCGGCGGTACGGCAGAGGCTTCCTATATCAATACGAATATGAATACCTTTATTCATGATGCGGCGGAAACTCCCGTCGGTTATCCGGGGCAGGAGATGCAGATGCATGTCCGTATCGGCTACAACGGGGTGAACGGACTCTACAATCCGGCGACGGATGAAATTCAGAATGTCCGGGTGCGGCTGTCCAATGACCAGAGCTATCTGTCTGCCAATACACCAACGACCTATACCTATAACAATCCGTATAAGGATTCCTCCGACGACAGTGAAAACGCGGATATCTGGGAGGAGGGCTATAAGTCCGGCAAGACCAATGCACTGAAAAACAAGCTGAATTATGCCTATCCGGTGGACGGCAGCGGCTATCCCTTCGAAATCAATGCCTCACTCTTTACCCAGGAGCAGAGCATCGGCAGCCTGAAAAAGGGGGAGTATGTAGACCTGACTTTTAATGTGACGGTACGGAGTGATGCCCTGACCATGAAGGACAATGACGGCAACACCAGTGACGGATACTTCGGCATTCCGTTTACCATCTGGTATGAGGTGCCGGGCAATGCCACCGGGGACTACGGAAAGCTCAGCAAAACAGAGTTTATCAATGTTTTTATCGATAAGACGGGGGACGTCAAGGATTCCTCGGAAAAGACGAAGGATACGGCATTTGTGATCGGAGAAAATCAGAGTACACCGACTGGGAGCTATCCGAATGTGATGAACTTCGGCGTGAATCTGCGCAATCAGAGCAGCCGCACGCTCTATGATGTCCGGGTGCACATGAGCACCTCGCTGGATGAGAAGGCGGATGTGCAGACGACGGCGAATCCGAAATCGGAGGCCGGCAAGAGCTTTCCCTTCGAGATCAACGAAGCCAATTATGACCGCGTGTATGAGAAGGTGGATGCGGGCGAGACGATCGTGCCGGAGTACTCCATGGCGATCAAGAGCAATGCGGCTTCGGCTTACTATCCGCTTTCCTATGAGGTGAGCTACAAGCAGACACCGGGGGCGGCGATGAGCAGCACGGAAAGCCACAGCTTCTATGTGAATGTCAGGAATGCATCCATGATCAACACGGACAGCAGTCTTGGTGAATTCAATGAGAATGATCGGACGAAGGCACGTCTCATTGTGGATTCCTATCATACCGAGCCGGAAGAGGTGTATGCGGGAGAAGATTTCACACTGGTGCTGAATATGAAGAACGCCTCCACCAGCATTAACGCCAGCAACATTCTCTTCGGTCTGGAATCGGACAAGGCAAATGATGCGGCCGTGTTTTCCATGGCGGGCGGCGCCAACTCGATCGTGGTGGATTCGCTGAAGGCGGGAGAGAGCCGGGAGCTTCGGGTACAGATGACGGCAGCAGCCGGTGTGGATCCCAAGTCCTACGCGGTGACGATCAATGAAAAGTATGATTCGCCGGAGTTTAAGAATGCTTCGGAAAAGGTGACGGTGGATGTGCCGGTGAAGCAGAAGGCAAGGCTCAGCTGCTCGGCTTTTGATGTTTCCCCGG
>CAVAXR010000358.1:0-2090 GCA_963592375.1 Oribacterium sp.
AAGAAAGATCGCAGACTTTTCATGGCAGAACCGCTCGGCATCAATGGCTGTGTCAAAACACAGAACCTGCTCCATCTCACTGTCGAGAAATGCGTTCAGGCGGGACATGGCGGTACTCATAATGCTGGCCATCGCTTGGTCGCCGGTGGACAGCGCTGCTCCGGAAAACCAGCGGGCCTTATGATCCGGCGGCAGACGATCCATGAGGAGCTGAAACTGATTCTTCCCTTTGACACCGCTGGGAGCCATCAGCTCTTGTATGAGCTTGAACACAGATACGATGTGCCGTTCCTCTGGCTCTGCAAACTCTGCGATCAGTAAAATCACAGCGGTCAGAAGCCCCTCTGCGGAATCATAGAAAAATGCGTTCTGACCGTAGGCGGAGGCATCGCCGTCCCCGTAGATCAGCGTCTTGGCAATGATCTTTGCGTATTTCTCCGCCTTGGCCCGGTACGCCACCTCGCCCGGATCCTCCTTGTGCAGATCCATATACTTGTTGACGAGATGAAGCAGATTGTTGCCGTCTGACTTGGTGGGGTTTCGCAAGTCGATGACGGCCACCTGATACCCGTACTCCTTGGCGATGGCTCCATAATTCCGATAGAGATCGCCCTTGGTGTCAGTGGTCAGGAAAGACATTCCCGATGCACAGGCATATTCCAGATTGGGGTACAGCCAGTAGGCCGTCTTGCCGCAGCCAGCGGCACCCACCATCATACAATGCACATCGGCGTCATCCACAAGGGCGAGGGTTTCGCCGCCTTTGTTCTGACAGCCGACAATGATCCCCTGCGGCAGCTTTGGCAGCGTATTCTCTCTTGCCTGCCTGCGCCATTTCTCCGGTGTGAACGGCACCTGCCGATACACTTTTCGGATCTCGGCTTTGGTGGAGAAGCGTGCTGTGCCGTGCTGTCCGTCGCCTACGGTTTTGGATTTGATGTTGTTCAAGTTGTAGATGTGTGCAAGGAGCGTCACGCCACCCAGCACGCAAAACATGACCGTCGCAACAACGATCAGAGCTGTAAGGTTGGGCATAGTGTTTCCTCCTGCTGTAAGAATAAAAGATCCTCATTCCAATCCTTTTGGATCGGGACGAGGATCTCGCTTGGGATACCGTGTTCCTTTAATTTTTCCGCAATACGTCTTGCCGCTGCTTGCCCCGGCCCATCGTGATCGAGGCAAAGACAGACTCGCCGGATGCCGGGGTTATCTTTCATCATTTGCCAGAGCACCTGATCGGACACACCGCAGGCTGCAGCATAGCTATGTGCCTGCCAATTCTCTTTGTGCAGGGAGAGAAAGCTCAGCAGGTCGATGGGCGCTTCAAATAAATAGAGGCAGTCACTTTTCCCATGCCAATGAAAGGCATACTCCGGCAGGCTGCCATCCTGATTGCCCTTGTAGGTGCTCTGGGAACCGCTGCCGCGTTTATGCGCATGACGGGGTACCCCGTCCCGATCATAACCGACGAATACGGCGTTGTGGTAAGGTGCGGATTCATAGATCATATTCTTCTGCGCAAACACATTTACCACATCCCGGTCAAGGCCACGACAGCGCAGCAGGTACGCATAAACACGACGCATATTCTCGTTTTTCTCCGGGAGCGCAAATGGTTTGGGCGGTTGCCTCTGCATCAGTGGAGACAGCGTCAGCGTTCCTCCGCAGCCGTTCAGCAGAAATTCGACCGCCTCCGGATAGCTTTTGCCCATGAAGCGGCGCACAAAGTCGATGGTGTCACCGCCCTCGTGGTCATACTGGTGAAACCACAGATTACCTCGAACCGTGACCTTGGCGCTGCCGCTTTTCCATTCGTATTCACTGCCGGAGCGTTTCAGTGTCTGACCCTGCCTGCGGAGCAGCTCGGCAATATCCGTTTGCCGGGCCGTCTGTTTTTGTTCTTCTGTGAAGTGTATATATTGAGTAGCCATAGCCCCTCCTTGCCAAAGCAGCCGCCCGCATCATAGTGATACGGGCGGCTGCTGATCTTGATTTGTTTACTTGTCAAGCTGTGGAAGAATGACCGGAGCTGTCTTGTCCTTGCCGTGTATCTCGACCATGAGATCGATCCCGAAGCGGACCCCCTCGGC
>CAVAXR010000359.1:0-2089 GCA_963592375.1 Oribacterium sp.
ACATTATACCCATTACGGACGTATGTGCCCGATTGAGACCCCTGAGGGACCGAACATCGGTCTGATCAACTCTCTGGCATCCTACGCGCGGATCAACGAGTACGGCTTCATCGAGTCTCCCTACAGAATGGTGGACAAGAGCGATCCGAAGAACCCGAGGGTTACGGATGAGGTAGTATACCTGGCTGCGGATGAAGAGGATAACTATGTAGTGGCGCAGGCAAACGAGGCGCTGGACGAGGAAGGACACTTCGTGCATGACAGCGTTTCCGGCCGTTACAGAGAGCAGACCTCCGCATTCCCGAAGGCCAGCATTGATATGATGGACGTATCCCCGAAGATGGTATTCTCCGTGGCTACCTCCATGATTCCTTTCCTGCAGAACGACGATGCGAACCGTGCGCTGATGGGATCCAACATGCAGCGTCAGGCGGTGCCGCTTCTGACCACAGAGAGCGCTGTCGTGGATACCGGTATTTCCGGAAAGGCAGCGGTGGACTCCGGTGCATGTATCGTGGCAAAGAATGCCGGCGAGGTCATCATTTCCGCATCGAACCGCATCGTGATCAAGCGTGACAAGGACGGCGTGATGGATGAGTATAAGCTCATGAAGTTTATGCGCTCCAACCAGTCCAACGGCTACAATCAGAAGCCGATCGTATTCGCACATGACCATGTAGAGGCCGGAGATGTGATTGCGGACGGTCCGTCCACCAAGAACGGTGAGATCGCACTGGGCAAGAATCCGCTGATCGGTTTCATGACCTGGGAAGGCTACAACTACGAGGATGCCGTCCTTCTGTCTGAGCGTCTCGTGCAGAACGATGTTTATACCTCTATCCACATCGAGGAATACGAGTGTGAGGCCCGGGATACCAAGCTGGGACCGGAGGAGATCACCTCTGACGTTCCGGGTGTCGGCGATGATGCCCTGAAGAATCTGGATGACCGCGGCATCATCCGTATCGGTGCCGAGGTTCGTGCCGGTGATATCCTGGTGGGCAAGGTTACCCCGAAGGGTGAGACAGAGCTGACCGCTGAAGAGAGACTGCTGCGTGCCATCTTCGGTGAGAAGGCCCGCGAGGTAAGAGATACCTCTCTGAAGGTGCCGCACGGCGCTTACGGTACTGTCATCAACGCGATGGTATTCACAAGAGAGAATTCCGACGAGCTGGCACCGGGCGTGTCTGAGTCGGTTCGTATTTATATCGCACAGAAGAGAAAGATCGGCGTCGGCGATAAGATGGCCGGCCGTCACGGAAACAAGGGTGTCGTTTCCCGCGTGCTTCCGGTAGAGGAGATGCCGTATCTTCCGAACGGACGTCCGCTGGATATCGTGCTGAATCCGCTGGGTGTGCCGTCCCGAATGAATATCGGACAGGTGCTGGAGCTGCATCTGTCGCTGGCAGCCAGAGCCCTGGGCATCGATGTTTCCACACCGATTTTTGACGGTGCGGACGAGAATGATATCCAGCAGACTCTGATTCTGGCAAATGATTATGTGAACCTTTCCTGGGAGGAGTTCTCCGAGAAGCATCAGGAGGAGCTGCAGCCGGAGGTTTACGAGTATCTGCATGAGCATCTGGATCACAGAGCAGAGTGGAAGGGCGTTCCCATCGGCATCGACGGAAAGGTTCAGCTTCGTGACGGACGTACCGGCGAGAAGTTTGACGGACCGACCTCTATCGGCTTCATGCATTATCTGAAGCTGCACCACCTGGTAGATGATAAGATCCATGCGCGTTCCACCGGCCCGTACTCACTGGTAACACAGCAGCCGCTCGGCGGTAAGGCGCAGTTCGGCGGACAGAGATTCGGAGAGATGGAGGTATGGGCACTGGAGGCTTATGGTGCTGCATATACTCTGCAGGAGATCCTGACCATGAAGTCCGACGATGTTGCCGGCCGTGTGAAGACCTACGAGGCAATCATCAAGGGACAGAATATCCCGGCACCGGGTGTACCGGAGTCCTTCAAGGTGCTCCTGAAGGAAATGCAGGCTCTGTGTCTGGATATGCGTGTGCTGGATGAGAATCAGAACGAAGTGGAGATCACCGAGGATCTGTATGATGCAAACCAGGATATGCAC
>CAVAXR010000360.1:0-1182 GCA_963592375.1 Oribacterium sp.
ACGCCGGACAGCGCGCGCAGATCCGCGCGGTCAAGGCCGCGAAACAGCTTTTTCGGATTGTCCGCGCGCAGGTTGACGACACGGTGAAAATCCGAGCTGCCGCGCTCGCGCTCGCGCAGCCAGTGGACGAAGCCGCGCTTCACAAGGTGCTCGACCGCCGCCGGATACCGGCAGTAAAGCGCGAGATAAGCCGCCAGATCGTCGAGCCTGTAATTCACAGTCTCAAGGCAGCAGTATTCGAGGCACGAGTCGTGCAGGACATCCATGTCCGCGGCAGTATAACTCGGAAAGCGGTTATACATGCCACAGCCCCACGTCGGCAGAGTGATGCGCTTCACTGGATGTACGCGCCCGTAGTAGTCAAACTTCCACCTTTTCGCGCCGCCGTCGAAAAAGACGATGCGCGACATCTCGCGTGCGCAGTATTTGCTTTCCGTGAAGCGGGGGTTCATGCGCACCTGCACCGACACAAGCCACACCTCACGCCCCCTCCCCCGGCGGAAGAAGGAGAAGAGGAAAGCCTCGGCGGCGAGAAACCGCGCGTTCTCCTTCCCCCAGCGCTTCGCAAAAACTTTGCTGTTGCAGACCGGGCAGGTGTCCCAGCGCGACGCAGGGCCGCTCTTCAGCGGCTTCACGAAGTGTTCCCGGCACTTCGTGCAGAAGCACTCATATCCGTCCTCGTGTCCGAGAAAAGGGTCTAAATCGTCTCCCTGATTGCGCCGGAAGAAGAGATATTCATTATGCTCGACGCGCTCATCAATGAGCCGGTCGAGCTCGCCGCCGTCGATCGGCGGCATATCAGAAAAGCCATACATTCCCCCACGCCCCCTCAAAGCAGACTCATCAGGTCAAGCCCGTCACTCTGCGGCGCGGCCTGCTGTTTCTGCCCAATCGCTTGGGATTTCGGCGCACTCTGCGACAGCGCCAGCCCGTAGAAGTCCGCAACAACCTTGATAACCGGATTTTCCGGATCATAGCTGTTGCACACGCACCCCCAGAAGCCGCCCTTCTGGTGCTCCTTGGCGTACTTGCGCAGAGCCTCGAAGCACTTGTCAAAGCTCATTTCCGGGTTGTCCAGGTCGGCGGCGATAATCTCGGCCGCGTGCCTGTCCGCTTCCGCGATCATCAGCACGACCTCACCAATCTGCCGCTCGTTCCCCTTGCAGGCCTGCACCGCCTGCG
>CAVAXR010000360.1:1192-2086 GCA_963592375.1 Oribacterium sp.
TTCGTATACATGCAGCTCTCTACCGAGCTGACCGTGCGGTTGAGTTTTTTTGCGACTTCCGTTCTCGAGTAGCCTTCCGCGATCAAAGCCTTCGCCTTTTTGATTTCATCGGCACGCCAGAAGCCGACCTTGCGCGCCGAGATAACGCCAAGTCGGCGCAGGTGACTGCGCACAGTCTCCGGTCTGCGAGTAAACCGGTGTGCGATCTCCTCGATCGTCACGCCGTCGCGGTAGAGCTCTGCGAAACACTCTGCTTCCGTGTCGGAAACAGCGATAAAGGGAACCTTCACCTTCTCCTCGCGCTTGTCAGGAAAGCGCAGTTCTCCCGGCATGCGCCGCCGGTCATCGTCTGGCGTGTGGAACGCCTCGCGCACCTTGTAGGTGTTCCCGAAGGCGCTGTACGTCATTTCCCGCACCTCATACCGCCCCTTCGGATGGCGGTACACCGTTTTTGTGTTTATCAGCATTGTACATTTCCTCCATGCGCGCCCTGTAAATGCGCGCTTCCACTTCCTTCTTTGCTTCCCAGACGTCCGGCAGGTCCTTGAGCGGAGCGCAGACCGGATAAGCGCGTCCCTCGTCGCCCATCGTCCCGACAAGGTGATACTCCACCTCGCCGAATAGCGTCCGCTGAACCTCGACGCGCACGCGGTCAATGCGCGTGCGCGGTAAGTCGGTAAGCTGACTGTAAGGCTTGATTTCAAGCCCGGAGAATTTAATCATCCGCTTTTCTCGCCTTTCTCGCCTCGAGGCGTTCGCGCAGCAGGCGGAGCGTCCGCTCATACTGCGCTTTTTCCTCGCGCCGCTTCTGTCGGCCGTAGAAATCCGCCCATTGGCAGGCGGAATCCATCGCGCGCTTGCGCTGCCAGTATCGCTCGCGGCTGCTGAGTCTCC
>CAVAXR010000361.1:0-2086 GCA_963592375.1 Oribacterium sp.
GTCTGCGGTAGAAGCGCAGCATCGTATCGTGGTTGACATAGCCGCCGGCGGAGCCGATGCAGAGCTTGTCCTTGTAGGTGGCGATGGTGACCTGGGTGGCCGGTGCCGTCATGAAGGCGGCAAAGTGGTCGATGTAGTCCTCGATCTCCGGCGCCATGCGGATCTTCTCGAGATTCGACATGGTAGCCGTAACGCCGCCGTGCGCCTTGGAGAGAAAATAGGTCAGACCCGGCTCCTTGAGGAACAGCGGAATGACCTTCACGGCATAGTTGCCGATGAGCTTTGTGTACGAGTTCATGGTCGCAGCAACACGCTCGGGTGTCAGCTGATCGCCGAAGCTCTCACGAACTTTCTCGATGATGCTGTCCAGAGAACCGTCGAACTCACGGGCATCGTATTCAATGTTGATCACACCGAAGAAGTTCCGGGCGGTATCCGACGGGAAGAACTGTCGCAGGTTCACGGGCACACTGATCACGACGGGGCGCTTGCGATCCCGCACGGTCATGCCGTCGATGACGGCCGCAATATAGATCGAGGTCAGGAGCACGCCGACGGTGGTGTGGTTCTGGTGCGCGAGATCCACAAAGGCCTTGGCGGAGACAATGCCCTCCACCAGGTGATTGCGTTGGTTGGCATCCATCTCACCGCGGAACTGATAGGCCTTCGTGCTGGTCATCTGCCGGAGCTGAGAGCTCTTCATCTTCTGATAATAATGGGCGAAGGCGTCTGATGTTTTCTCCGTGGAGGAGGAGCTGTCAGAGGCTGCGTCTGTAACATCCACGTGATGCACGAGCGAGAGGTAGCGTGTGATCATCTTGCGGAAGAAGACGAAGGCACCGGTACCGTCGGCCAGAACGTGGAACATCTCCAGATTGATGCGGGAACCGTGATAGGTCACACGGTAGAGGAGGTTCTTGAGCCCCGGAAAATAAAGCGGCGAAAGCGCCGGCTGTGTGTCCTCTGTTACCATGGCGGTCTCGTCCAGGCCGTCGAGGTAATACCAGAACAGGCCCTTGCGCAGGGCGCTGTTGAAGTGGGGGAACTCAACCACAGTTTCATCCAACGCCTGCTGAAGGAAGGCCGGCTGCACAGGCTCTGTCAGCTCGCAGACCAGGCGGAACACGCGTGTGTCGAAGCCGTGGGCGGAGCAGGGAACGATGATGGCAGCGTTGTCGAGCTGATACCATCTGCTGGATTTGTTCCCGGACAGGTTGGCAGCGGAGGATGCATGCATCGCAGAGGCTCCGGCTGCGTTGGGGAATATCGTGGTTGAATGATTTGTTGGCTGTTGGTCATTTTTAGTATTCATACTGGACATGATAGCACAGAAATCAGCCGGCGTTTGTAAATCTTCCATAACAAAAGGGGGACAAAAGGCACGAGTTGGGTAAAGGGGGCAGAGATTGCGGTTTTGCATGGCGGAGTGCTATTCTCAAGACAGCTGTTATTCGTAAAAGTGCCGAGGGGGAAGATGAAGAGAATCTGGAACAGGCTAGTGGGCCTGATCAATAATTTTAAAATACGAAAGAAGCTGATCATTCTGTTCGTATTCTGTGTGCTGCTGCCCATGTTCGCAACCGATGGCGTGATTCTGTACACGGTGTACCACAATGACGACCGACACAGCAGGCGGTGTTGCATGGACCAAGATGGGCGAGGTTAAGCATGAGTGGCTGCCCAAGGTGGTTATGAGCTCTGATTTTGACGGTACCTGGAATGAGTACATGGAGAAATACGAGTCCGTTCATCCGGAGGACTTCATCGCAGAGATGCAGGAAGCCTTCGATGAGATCGTGGCTTCGTCAGAGCAGTAATTTCTGATGGTTCAGTGATTGCCAGCTCTAACGAGACTGGCTGAGCAGATAAGCAAAGGAAATGCTGATGCTAACAGCGTTTCCTTAAGAATCGGAAGAGTAAAGGAAGCGGCGGCCTTTTCGGCAACGAAGGGGCCGCCGTTATGGTGAAGGGCATGGCTCGAACAAAGAAAAAAGAAAACAACCAGCCGACAGTGAAAATCACCTGGAAGGAAATCAAACGCCAGAAATTCCTTCTGATCTGCGCAGCGGCATATGTAGTATACGGC
>CAVAXR010000362.1:0-2081 GCA_963592375.1 Oribacterium sp.
CAGCGGCACGGGACAGACCATGCGGCAGGCTGTGCAGGAGATCAATGCCGACTATCAATCGCAGATCGATGCCATCCGAGCCAACCTCGCTTATGATGAGCTGGAAATGTCTGGCTCCCGTGCGGTGTGGCCGGAGGTACTGGCGGTGTATGCGGTAAAAATCACCACCGACCCCGATGACCCGCAGGAGGTTGCCACGGTAGACGATACCAAGAAAGCCAACCTCAAAGATATTTTCTGGCGGATGAACGAGCTATCTTCCCGCACCGAGAGCAAAACCGAAGAAGTCATCACCGAAACCGACGACGGCCACGGGAACATTGTGGAAACTACCACGACGGTTACTTGCACCTATCTTTATATTACGGTCAGCCACAAGACCGCCGAGGAAATGGTGGATTATTTCAACTTTACCTCCGACCAGCGGCAGCAGCTTTCCGAACTGCTTGCCGAGGAAAACCGCAGTATGTGGTCGGCCGTCCTTTACGGCATCTATTCCGGGGACGATGCTATCGTTACGGTGGCGCTGTCGCAGATTGGCAATGTGGGCGGTCAGCCCTATTGGTCGTGGTACGGCTTTGAAAGTCGTGTAGAATGGTGTGCCTGCTTTGTAAGCTGGTGTGCCAATGAGTGCGGCTATATCGACAGCGGCGTGATCCCCAAATTTGCAGGCTGCGTCAACGGTGTCCAGTGGTTAAAAGATCGTGGGCAATGGCAGGACGGCAGCTTTGAGCCGTCTGCTGGTCAGATCATTTTCTTCGATTGGGACAACAAAGGCTCATCCGGCCCGCAGGATGGGCAGTCTGATCATGTCGGCATCGTGGAGAAATGCGAAAACGGCATTGTCTACACCATCGAGGGCAATTCCGGCGATAGCTGCCGACAGAATCAATATCCCGTTGGACATTATGAGATCCTCGGGTATGGTGTCCCGGCGTATTAAAATCAGCTGCTTTTGCGGCTGGTACATAATTTTTTCTTGAAAATTATTCAAAACCCCTTGACAGGTAACCGCTCGGTTGCTATAATTATAGTGACCGAACGGTTACTACGAATTTGGGAGTGAAATTATGGCTGGAGATACCAAAGAGCGCATTTTGGAAACCGCGCTTGAACTTTTTGCACAGAGCGGATATTTGGGAACTTCTATGAGCGACATTGCCAAGGAACTGGGGATTACCAAGGGTGCCTTGTATAAGCACTATACGAGCAAGCAGGAGATACTTAACAGCATTGTGGAACGGATGAACAAAATGGACTATGAGCGCGCCGAAGAATATGAAATGCCGGAAACGGAGCCGGATGGCTTTGCGGAGGCTTATCTGCAAACGCCGATCGAAAAGATCCGCACATACAGCATGGCACAGTTTGACCATTGGACGAAAGAGCATTTTTCTTCCAACTTTCGGAAGATGCTGACGCTGGAGCAATACCGCGATCCAAAGCTCGCGCAGCTTTATCACGATTATCTGGCGACCGGTCCGACCGAGTATATGGCGGCGATCTTCCGAAAGCTGACGGATTCCGATGAGGCCGCCATGCAGTTGGCACTGGAATTTTACGGCCCGATGTTCTTACTTTATAGTGTTTACGACGGTGCAGACGAAAAAGAAAGTATTGCTCCGATGCTGAGCACACATATTGACCGCTTTATTGCCAAGATCGAATCCTGCTACAGAAAGTCAGGAACATCTATATGAAAGAAGCAATAGAAGAAAAGCAATGGGTCTTGTGCCCGATATGCGGAGCAAAGACACGCTTGCAGCTCTTGCCCGAAACGGAACTGAAATCATTTCCGCTGTTTTGCCCGAAATGTAGGCGCGAAAGCATTATCAACGCCAAGCATTTTATTATTGAAACCAAGCAGCCAGACGCTAAGACGCAGTGCTGATCGCAAAGCCGATCATGCGCTGCGTCTTATTTTTTGAAAAGAGGACTCTTATGGACGCAATTATTTACACCACCAACACCGGCAGCACCGAACGCTATGCCAAGCTGCTGGCACAGGAAACCGGGCTTCCTGCGTACTCACTTGCCGATGCAAAGGACGCCGTTCCCGAAGGCGCTGAGGTCATTTACCT
>CAVAXR010000363.1:0-2080 GCA_963592375.1 Oribacterium sp.
GCGGACAGCAGACCCCAGGTATACGGATGCCTCGGATCATAGAAGATTTCGTTGATGGTACCCTTCTCCACGATCTTTCCGGCATACATAACATTGACATAATCTGCTACCTTTGCCACGACACCGAGGTCGTGGGTAATGTAGATAACGCTGATGCCGCGCTCTTCCTGTACCTTTTTGATCAGCTCCAGAATCTTGGCCTGAATCGTTACATCCAGTGCTGTGGTGGGCTCATCACAGATCAGCACGTCCGGGCCGCAGGAAAGTGCGATGGCAATCACGACTCTCTGCCGCATACCGCCGGACAGCTGGTGCGGATACTGCCGCATACGCTTTTCCGGATCCTCAATACCAACCTCCTGCAGAAGCTGAACGGCATACTTCCATGCCACCTCCTTCTTCAGCTTGAAGTGCCAGATCATGCCCTCCATAATCTGCTTTCCGATGGTCATGGTCGGATCCAGACTTGTCATCGGATCCTGGAATACCATGGCGATCCGCTTTCCGTTGATGTGGCTGCGGATCCACTTCTTATCCTTTTCAAGGATCTGTACCGTCTCCTTCTTCCCGTCCGCATGCGTGTAGGTGAAGGCAATGCTGCCGGCATTCACAATGGAATTCTTCGCCAGAATACCCATGGCCGCCTTCATTGTCACAGACTTACCGGAGCCGGACTCACCTACGATGGCCACAACCTCACCCTTGTGGAGGTCAATGTCTACGCCGCGGATGGCGTGAACCGGGCCGGCGGTCGTCTTGAAGCTGATATCCAGATTCCGGATCTCCAGAATTTTCTCTTTTTCCATATGCTTACATCTCCTTCATCTTAGGATCCAGCGCCTCACGCAGACCGTCTGCAATCAGGTTGAAGGACAGCATCAGCAGTGCCATCACGATAACCGGCGGAATGATCTGGTAGGTATGTGTGGTGAAGCTGTTGTAGCCCTCGGAAATCAGGGAGCCCAGTGAACACTGCGGCACCGGAATGCCCAGACCGACGAAGGACAGGAAGGCCTCGGTGAAGATGGCTGTCGGAATCGAAAACATGACCTGTGTGATGATCGGTCCGATGATGTTCGGCAGAATCTCCTTAAAGATAATGAAGAAGGAGCCGGCGCCGAGCGTCTTCGAGGCGAGTACGAATTCACGATCCTTCAGCTTCAGCATCTCCGCGCGGGCAATTCTCGACATACCCACCCACTCGGTCAGCAGCAGTGCGAAGATGATCGTCAGCATGCCGGGCTTCAGGATAAGCAGCAGCAGCGTCACGATCACGAGTCTCGGAATTCCGTTTGCCACCTCGAGTATTCGCTGCATGATCATATCCACCTTGCCGCCGAAGTAGCCGGAAATGAGACCGTAGGACATACCGATCACCATGTCAATGATGGTGGCCGCCACGGCAATGATCAGAGAAACTCTTGCACCCTCCCAGGTACGTGTCCAGATATCACGGCCGTACTTGTCGGTACCGAACCAGTGGAACACATCCAGTATCTGCTTCTCGGCATAGCCGTTCACCAGCTTCGTACCGGTGGTGGTGCTCATCTTCTCGGAGCCATCAAAGATGCCGAGGTACTCCACCATCTGAATACGCGGTGCGAGGTTCTTGCCGTCGGTCTGTTCACTGTAGGTATAGCTTGTCATGTGCGGACCGATAATAGCGAAGAGGATCAGTACGAGAACGAAGATCAGTCCGACCACCGCACTCTTCTTGTTGACAAAGCGCTTCCGTACATCCTTCCAGAAGGACTGGGAGGAAAAGTTATTGTCAATGGCAATCTCGCCGGCATTGTCCTTCAGGACGAAGTCTGCGTCCGTCGGAGCATATACCGGCCTGCTGCCTGCATCGACCGCTGCAGCGGCCGCATTTACTTTCTTTCCAAACATATTATTTTCCGTCCTTTGCCAGTCTGATTCGCGGATCGATGATACCGTAGAGAATATCAACGAAGAGCATGATGAAAATGTACAGTGCGGAATAAATGAAGCTCAGTGAAATGACCACATTGTAGTCGTTGGACTGAATGGCATTTACCAGCAGGGATCCGACACCCGGGATGGCGAAGATCTTCTCTAC
>CAVAXR010000364.1:0-2080 GCA_963592375.1 Oribacterium sp.
ATGGTAGCCAGCGCAATCTTGTTCTGAAAGCCATCAAAAAAGTTCAGCAAAATCCACTGCCTGTTGATGAACAGGGCTACGGAAAACCGCTCGGCAATCACAACAGCACTAACCTTGCAGGACTTCTGAAAATCAAACTCCGCTCTGCAGGTCTGCGCATTGTCTATCAGCTTCGACGCACGGAGACATCTATGATGATTATTGTCATTGGAGTCCGTGCTGATGAAGAAGTGTACGAACTTGCCCAGAAGAGAGTTCTCAAGCACGAAAAGTTCGATTGACTTTCTCTGCCTAATCGACTATACTTTCAACAGTGATCAGGTTTCGGTAACCTTGCGAGGTCTGAAACCGGGAAGATGACCTCCGGGCCACCTTCTTTCTCCCCCCAGTTGTGCACAGCTGGGGGATTTTTATGCCTTATTACCAAACGATTGTGCTTATTTCACTCACGATATAAGCACGGTCGTCTGGTTTTTTTCTTTAGAACCGGTCGAAATCCGACTGACTTGCCAGCTCTTTGTACGGATAGTCGTCATTCTGCCGCTCCGTGAACATATCATTGACCAACCCGATGGTCAGCAGGTCGAGGTCGGCGATGCTGATACCGAGCTGCACACAGCGCAGCAGAAAGAGCGGGGTGGTCATTTCCCGCTCACTTTTGCGAAGTTTTTTCTGGACTCTACCTCGGTCTGCACATTGCCACACAGTTGTACAGCACATGGCGGATATGACGCTGGTCGCCATCGAACTCGAACAGGAATGCGAAATGCTCCAGTTCTACATTGGCGTTCTCTGCCAGCACACCATTACCATCCAGTTCCTCGTGCATGATCTCTGTGAGGAAACTCTCCGGGATCAGGGCAATTTCCAGATCACCCTCGTATCCGGAGTTGTTATTCACGACATAGTAAGCGATGTTGTCCGCATAAAACGGTTCGATCTCGCCGTTGGCATCCATCGACAGACTGACTGCGCCTGGGATGCGGACCGACTTCGCATAGGTGACACTGCCATCTTCGTCAAAGGTTGCCTTGGCATAATGGCAGTTCTTCAGGCCAAATTTGACCTTATTGCTTTTCTTCGACATAGTGTTCCTCCCAATAAAATAGTCCTGTGTCTGGCTTATACCGTCAGCTCGTACAGGACTTCGTACATCTTTTCGGTTTCGATCCAGACCTCGCTTTTCTCGTAGTAGAGTTCATGCGCAGTCAGGACTTCTTCAATGCTCGCTTCCATATCCGGGTCTTTATAATCGGTGTACACCTCAATGTCCAGCCGATTGAAATGGTGGTACACAAGGTTGTCTGCACCGAAGTTCTCAGCTTTCGGATACAGGAAGCAGATAAACGGTGAATCAGGACTCTCCCCCTCTGCGAAATGGTCATACGCATAAGGAAGTCCCATCTCCTCCACCAGAGTTTTCACTTCTTCGTGGGTCATGGATACCTCCTATTTCAGTGCCTTTTCGATGAGTGATTGAAGCTGATCAATACCAGCCTGTTCTGCCGGGGCAATATGGGGTCTTCCTGCTACCCGGCCACCGCCGCGCTTGGCATGGCCTTTTTCCAGCAAATGTGCCAGCTGATAGCGGTTCTTGGAATGCACCACCATTTGAAGGCTCTGGCTGGATTCCGACTGTTTGGTCGCTACCCAGCTTTCTTTGTACCGCCCGGTTCTGGACGGTGCTCCGGACTGGATCTGCTCCTTCACGGTCTTGGCAGATTTACGGACTGCTTTCTTGACCTCGGTAGAGGCAAGGGTCGCATACTCTTTCAGGCCCTCATTGATGGCATCTGCCATTTCATCGATGCTGACGTTTTTGCTCATCCGGCTGTCTCCTCTCCAATCTGCAATGAATCTTCAGAATTTTCTTCTGATAGTTCATAGGGTCAATGGATTCAATATTATAGAACTGCTCCCGGAAGCGGATTCGATAGCCCGTGGAGGTCAATCTTCTGGTCTCACTGCACCAGCGAACTGTGAACACCACGCTCTTCTGTTCCGCTGTGACCTCCCCCTCTTCCTCCTGCGACTGGTAAGTCGATGCATAGGCAAAGCAGGTGAAATATTCCTCCCATGT
>CAVAXR010000365.1:0-2078 GCA_963592375.1 Oribacterium sp.
GACCGTCATTCCCTTTGCCACTTCTTCCTCCTCCGGCATGGGTCAGAGCGGCAGTTTGCTGGCCGACATGGCCGGCACCGGCAATTGGCAGGAAGGACAGCGGTTCTCCTCCGGCGCTTCCAGCGCTGATGTACAGTCCTGGGTCAATGGACTGGGGCTGTAATGCGTAGAAATCAAGTTTTCGCTGCAATGCTTGCGCTTCTCATGGGCGTGTCACTGACCGCCTGTGGCCGGGAGTCTGTAGAGACTCCCGGCGGCGAGCTGGAAAACGGCGTTGCGGCTATCGAAGATGCTATGACAACAAAACCAAAGGATAACAGTTCCGCTCCCACCGAGCCCATCGACAATCTACGTGACGGATCTTCGGCGGACACCGTGGCGACGCCCGACGATTTCCCGGCGGCTTACAACTACGGCAGCGGCAAAATCTCCGATTATTCCCGCACGGCCATGCTGCAAAAGATGCCGGAACCGGCGGAAAATGCTACGGTACTGAATACGGCGGCAGACCCTGCAAATATTCAGGTGCTCTATCTCTGGGAGGAGGGCAATGTCCCCGCCAAGACGAAGTTTACGCAGGACATGAGCGGATACTTCGACAAC
This sequence comes from Oribacterium sp., assembly GCA_963592375.1. GTDB lineage: Bacteria > Bacillota > Clostridia > Lachnospirales > Lachnospiraceae > Oribacterium. The sequence goes on from CAVAXR010000365.1 coordinate 604, forward strand.
TATGACTTCCGCCCTTATGTCACCGCTATTCCCGTCCGGGAGGGTGTGGAGCCGAAAGGCGCCGTGGTGCTGATGGCAGGCGGTGCATATCAGTTCCGGGGCAACTACACCGATTCGCTGCCCACCGCCGCAGCACTGCGGGAACTGGGCTTTCAGACCTTCATCGTGGATTATCGTCTGTCTCCCTATACGCAGGAGGAAGGTGCGCTGGATGTGGCGAGAGCCGTTCGCTTTGTCCGCAAAAATGCGGAGGTCTACGGCATTGACCCGGACGATATTGCTGTCATGGGCTTTTCGGCAGGCGGCATTCAGGCCGGAGAATTTCTGATGCACTACGACGAGGACGTGAACGGCACGGCACTGGACAGCACCTATGTACCGGACGAGCTGGACGCTGTGCCTGCTCACGCTTCCGCCGCGGGCATGATCTATTCCTTCTATGGCCGTCTCAGCGTGGGCAACATGGATGCAAGCTGGCTGGCCGAGGGCAATTTACCGCCGACCTTTTACGTCTACGGCACGGAAGACCCGTTCTACCGCCAGTTCCGGCAGCAGTATGAGGTGATCTCAGGTATGGGTATTCCCACCGGGCGCATCGTGCTGAACGGCTGGCCGCACGGCTTCGGCTCCGACGGCGGCTGGGTCACGGATTATGCCGCATGGCTGGAAACAATTTTCAATGAAATGGAGTGACCAATATGGAGAAAATAACCACTGGCAGAGATCAGATGAACGACTTTGCCCCGAAGTTTGCAGAACTGAATGACGATGTTCTTTTCGGCCAGGTGTGGAGCCGGGAAGCCCAGCTTTCGCCCCGTGATCGGAGCCTTATCACCATTGCAGCGCTTGTGGGAAGCGGCATCCTGAACGGTCCGCTGGTCAATCACATCCGCATGGGCAAGGCCCACGGCATTACGGAAACGGAGATTTCCGAGGCGTTGACCCAGCTTGCGTTCTATGCCGGATGGCCGAAAGCATGGGCTGCTCTGCGGATTGCCAAAGAGGTCTATGAGGAGGATTCCCAATGAAGCCCCTAAAGGCCCTGCTCATCAACGGCAGTCCCCGTCCAAGGGGCTGCACCTATACCGCGCTGACCGAACTGAAAAGGACATTAGAGTCCGAGGGTATTGAAGTTGAACTGCTCCATGTGGGCAATAAGGACATTCGGGGCTGTATCGCCTGCCGCAAATGCGCCCAGACCGGAAAGTGCGTGTTTGACGATGTGGTGAACGAGGTAGCTCCCAAGCTGGCAGAAGCGGATGCTTTCGTCATCGGTTGCCCGGTCTACTTCGCTTCTCCCGCAGGTGGAGCCATCTCCTTCATGGATCGGCTGTTTTTCAGCACCCTCGGCATCGACAAGACCATGAAGGTGGGCGCGGCGGTGGTCACCTGCCGCCGGGGCGGCAACACGGCGACCTTCGATGTCCTGAACAAATATTTCACCATGACCGGAATGCCGGTGGCCTCCAGCCAGT
>CAVAXR010000366.1:0-2077 GCA_963592375.1 Oribacterium sp.
CCGGAGGCACGGATCTCATGGCGGCAATTCTCCGGAAGCTGTTCTTCCGGCATATCAGTCTCCCGCAGGTGATGCAGGTGCTGGACGGACTCATTGTGCTGCTGGGCATCGGTATCTTCGGCATCACCAACAGCCTGTATGCCGTGGTTTCTGTCTATGTCTTCACCAAGCTGTCTGACAGCCTGATCGACGGCATGCATTTTGCGAAGGCGGTGTATATCATTTCTGCCCATGCGGATCAGATTGCGGAGCGGATCATGACAGAGCTGGACCGCGGCGTAACCGGCATTGATGCGCGCGGCATGTATTCCGGCGCGCCGATCCGGATGCTCTACTGCGTGCTGTCCAACCGGGAGACCACCAGCGTGAAGGATATTGTATCTGAGATAGATCCGGACGCCTTTGTTATCGTATCAGATGTTCGTGAGGCCCTGGGGGAAGGCTTCACCCGGGAAAAGCTGTACAACAACGTGTCGAAAAAGAATGTTCAGGAGAATATATGAAGCTCTACTACGCACCCATGGAATCCATCACGGGCTATCCGCTCAGAAATACACAGCATGCGCTGTTCGGCGGCATCGATAAGTACTTTACGCCATTTGTTTCAGCAAATGAAAGCGGGCGCTTCACGGGCCGGGAGGGGCGGGATCTGGCGCCGGAAAATAATATGGAAATGTCTGTTGTGCCGCAGATCCTGACCCGGAATCCGGAGCATTTCCTTTGGGCGGCAGAAAGCATGGCGGAGCTCGGCTATCGGGAAATCAATTTTAATCTGGGCTGTCCCAGCGGGACCGTGGTATCCAAGGGAAAGGGCTCCGGCTTTCTCCGGCAGACGGACGAGCTGGACTGCTTCTTTGAAACCCTGTTTGATCTGCTGTCACGAAACAATGTGCAGGCGGTGATCTCCGTGAAGACACGGATCGGTGTCAGCAGTGCGGAGGAGGCGCCGGAGATCCTCAAAGTCTATAATCGTTATCCCATTGCAGAGCTCACGGTGCATCCCCGGCTGCAGAAGGACATGTATCGGAATGCCGTGAATCTCGAGGCCTTCCGCGTATTCTATGAAGGCAGCAGAATCCCGCTCTGCTATAACGGAGATATCCGAAGTCGTGCGGATTATGAGCGCCTCCTTGCAGCATTTCCGGACATACCGGCAGTGATGCTTGGAAGGGGACTCGTACAGAATCCGGCGCTGGCCCGGGAGCTTCGGGGCGGGGGAGCCATGGAGCTTTCGGAGCTGAAGAGCTACGTCCGGCTGCTGCGGGAAAAGTACCAGGCGGAAATTCAGGGCGAGCGGAATATTCTCTTTAAATTAAAGGAGAACTGGAATTACCTCGGCGAGCTGTTTCCGGAGGGCGAGCGCTTCCGGAAGGAAATCCGCAAGGCGCGGACGCTTATGGAATATGAGGCTGCTGTACGGGCACTCTTTAACAGCGGAAGCTATCGGAAATCAGACACTTAGGGTACTGCGGAGGCTCGAGAGTCGCCTTCTTATTATTCAGAAGCATAGGAGGAGAGAAATGCTGATCGAATATCCGGATTATCTGGAAAAATTCCGCTGCATCGGCGGCAGCTGCCCGGACACCTGCTGTGCCGGCTGGGAGGTGGATGTCGATGAGGAAAGCTTCTATTACTATCAGACGGTGCCGGGAAAATTCGGCACGCGGCTGCGGCGGCATCTCCGGGAGGAGGGCGACAGCAAGTTTTTCCCCATGACCCGGGAGAAACGCTGTCCCTTCCTGAACCGGCAGAATCTCTGCGACATCTATACGGAGCTCGGCGAAGACCGGCTCTGTCAGGTCTGCACCGAGTATCCTCGTTACTTCATGTGCATCGGGAATTACGAGCAGATCGATCTCAGTCTGTCCTGTATGGAGCTCGGACGGATTTTTTTTAAGGAGTGGGACGAGATCCGGTACTGCCGCGGCGAGGACGAGACGCCCGGAGAGGACCTGTCGCCGGAGGAGGAGCAGCTGCTGGTGACTGCCCTTGCGGTGCGGAATCAGGGCATTCAGCTGCTGCAGGCGCCGCTTCCCCTGCACGAAAAGCTGGATGAGCTGCATGCACTGACCGAGGA
>CAVAXR010000367.1:0-2076 GCA_963592375.1 Oribacterium sp.
GAGCTGCTCGTCTATCGCGAACAGGACTGGTACAACAGCGCCATCAATCCGGAGATCGCCATGCGCGTCTTTGACATTTCGAAACGCTGCGCCGGACTGAAAACAGGGCTTGTCGTATACGGCGTGGGCGACCATGGCGGCGGGCCGACCAGACGGGACGTGGAACGCGCGCTGGAGATGATGGAGTGGCCCATCTTCCCTTCTATCCGTTTCGGCACATTCGGCGAATACTTTAAGATTGCGGAATCCGTGCGGGAAAAGCTTCCCGTCGTCGAGGGCGAGATGAACTGCACCTTCCCCGGCTGCTACACGACACAGAGCCGGATCAAGCGCGGCAACCGACGGAGCGAACGCGCACTCCTCGAAGCCGAATCCGCCATCGCTATGGCGCATCTCGGCGCGGGCTACGATATGCCCCACCATACCCTCGATACCGCATGGCAGAACACCCTCTTTACGCATTTCCACGACATTCTGACCGGTTCCTGCGTCCAGGACAGCCGCGAATACGCGATGGGACTGTTCCAGACTGCCCTCTCCACGGCGCAGACCACGACCTCCCTTGCCCTCTCCGCTCTCTCCGAACAGATCGACACGACCGCGATCCTTGGGGACGCTGACGGAAACGCGCAGTCCGAGGGCGCCGGTGTCGGATACGGGATTTCCGGGTTTGCCGGTCATGCCGTTCCGGAGCGCGGCATGGGGCTGACCCGCGTCTGGCACGTATACAACACCACGGCACACGCGAAAAACGAGCCGCTGGAGATCACGGTGTGGGACTGGGTCGGCGATATGCGCTATGTTTGCGTGACCGACGCGTCCGGCACTGCACTTCCCTTCCAGATGATTGATGGAGGCCTGCAGCACTACTGGGATCACAAGTACTTCCGCTTCCTTGTCCGTGTGGCGATTCCGGCGTTCTCGTATGCCACCGTGGTTCTCCGTCCGCGGGAGATGGAGACATATCCGGTGCATTTTCAGGGACAGATCCGCACCGATCATCCGGCGTGCGATTTCGTCCTCGACAACGGCAGAATCCGCGCCGTCTTTGACCGGACAAACGGTGAGCTTCTTTCTCTCCAGACGGCGGATCACCGGGAAATGCTCTCCGGCCGCGGCGGTCTGACGCTGGTGGATACCGCGCGGCGTGGCGACAGTGCATGGCAGATCGGCGAAACGCTTGCGAAAACCGCCGTCACGGACACTGCGAACCCGCATTACACCTGCGGCGGTCCGCTGCGCTCCGGCTTTGGCTGCGACTACCGGATTCGTTCTTCCCGTGTGTCCGTCGAATACACCCTCGATGCCGGGGACGATTTTCTGCGCGTCAGGATCCATGCGGACTGGTCGGAGGTCGGCGGGGAAAAGATCCCGGTGCTGGTTTACGGCGTGCCGCTGAAGGAAGATGTGACGTCGTTCGCCTACGATATTCCGGCAGGCAGTGTGGAAAGACCGGCGGCGGATGCGGATCGTCCCGGATTGACCCACATTGCGGCGGTCGTGGCGGGCGACAAGGTTCCGGCGATCGTCTCCGACAGCAAATACGGATTCCGGGGCATGGCGCGGGACGCGCTGCGCGGTGAATCCGCCCGGATGCAGTGTACCCTTATCAATTCCGCCGTCAATCCGGATCCGTACCCGGAGCGCGGCATCCACGACATTACGCTCTGCCTCGGCTATTTTGCAGCGGATGCGGCGGAGAGAAAGCGGCAGGCGATCGCGGCAGTTGTGCCGGCGGTCTATGTGAGCGCATCCCGCCACACCGGAGTTCTCGCCCCGTCCGGAACAATACTGGATGTGGATGCCGGAGATGCGGTTGTCACAGCGGTGTGGGAGGAGGACGGAGCGATCCATATCCGTGCCTACGCACCGGAGAAAGCCGCCGTTCTGCGCGTCCGTTTGCCGGAGGGGTATCACACTGCCGTCATTGTGGACACGATGGGCAGGGAGCTGCGTCCCTGCGCCCTGGATGGCGACGGGTATGCGGTATGCGAGGTTTCCCCGCGTGCCATTCTCACCCTACGGGTGCGGTGACGGCGGGACATTGTCCCGCTGCCCCTTATTTTGCAATAAGGG
>CAVAXR010000368.1:0-1623 GCA_963592375.1 Oribacterium sp.
GAAAAGACTGTCATGAAAATCAATACAGCGCCTGCCGCGAACTTCGCGTTAATGATGGTGTCGCGATAAATGGGCTGCGCCGCCAGCCGGTTGAGTGTTCCCTGGGCCTGCTCGTTGTTCACCGCATCAAAGCCCAGCATGATGCCGAAGATCGGTCCCAGAAAGCCCAGAAAGGTCGTAAAGGAATAGATGGAGCTGCCCGAGGTGGTGAAGAGCTCCAGAAACATAAAGTCCGATACAGAGGTCTGCCCGTCCGAGGTCTGCAGCGCATTCTGCGCCAGCGTGGAAATGGCACCGCTGAGACTCGCGCAGCTGATCACAAACAGCAGCAGAAACAGTACCAGAAAGCGTGTGCTCTGGAGATGATCGCAGAGCTCCTTCCGGAACAGCACACGAAAGCCAATCCGGTTGCTTCTCTCCTTCTCGCTATGAAGCTCTGTGCAGAAGCTTCTGAAGCCGTCCCTTAATGCCTGAAGTCTCCCCGTCTCCCGGCGTACTTCCTTTGACGCTGTCATATGCATCCTCTCCCCTCTCAAAATATTTTCTGTAGATCTCATCCAGATCACCGCCGCGCTGGTGCATTTCCTGCAGCACATACTGCTGCGATGAAAGCAGGCTCAGCAGCTCCCGGCGGATGTCCCGGTTCGATTCAATGTGCAGACTGCCGTCCTCCCGCTTTCCGATCAGACGTATGCCTGTGATGCCGCGGAGCAGCCGGCTGAGCGCATCGCCCTCTGCGTCTTCTGCGCCGTCCTCCCGTTCTGCCCGGATGTCCAGCATGAACAGTCCCTCGTTTTCCAGCTGCCTGCCAAGCTCTTCAATGCGTCCGCACGCAATCATGCTGCCCTTCACAAAGATGCCGACCCGATCTGAAATCTTCTGAATCTGGTACAGATCATGAGAAGAAATCAGCAGTGTTCGTCCGTCCTTGACAGACAGCTCCCGAATCAATGTCGTCAATTCGCGCATACCCTCCGGGTCAATTCCCAGTGTCGGCTCATCCATAATGATGATCTTCGGGTCCTTCATCAGCACATCCGCAATGCCGAGACGCTGCCGCATGCCGCGGGAATAGGTGCCGGCCTTCCGTGAAGCGGCATATGTCATTCCCACACGCTCCAGCAGCATTTTCGCGCGCGTCCTCGCCGCCTCCCGGCTGAGGCCGTTCATCATGCCGGAGAAAACCAGATTCTCCATGCCTGTCATGTCGCCGTAAAAGCCCACGGAGTCCGGAAGGTATCCCACTTCCTTCTTGATGGCCAGCGAATCCCGCGTGCAGTCCATTCCGTCAATATAAGCATGTCCGCTGCTCGGATCCGTCAGCCCCAGCAGCATCAGTGTCGTGGTGGTCTTGCCGGCACCGTTCGGTCCCAGCAGTCCGAAGACCTCGCCACGCCGAATGGAAAGATTCAGGCCGCGCACCGCCGCCACTTCACCGTACTGCTTGCAGAGATTATCCGTTCGGATAATGCAGTCTGCCTCATAATTCATTATTTCCTGAGACATTTAGTGCCTCCCGTATTTTTTGAATACCGCATACAGACCGCCGAGAATTGCCAGAATCAGCACAATGCCGGCCACGCCCCAGATGGACTGGGTCTTTACTGTCACACGGAACTGCGC
>CAVAXR010000368.1:1633-2069 GCA_963592375.1 Oribacterium sp.
GAACTGCGCCGCGTCAGAGGTATCTGTGCTCTTCGCATTGATGGTCATCACATAGTCGCCGCTGATGGCTGACTTCGACGGCGTCACATATGCGATCACCGACTTCGCCGCGCCTGCCTCCAGTGTATCAATGCTGCTCTCACTGAACTCCACCTCCCAGTCGGTCGGCGCCTGGGCCGTCAGGTTAATGTTGTTGAGCGCGATATTTCCGTTGTTCACCACATTCAGACTTACCGCTGTTTTCTTGTTGGCGTTGGCGTCGAAGCTCAGGACACCGCTCTGGGTCGTCACGCTCAGGTCATAGGTTCCGGTAATCGTCACCTTCAGGGTGGTGCTCAGGGTCTCGCCGGCCGAGATGGCACTCACCGGAATCTCGTATTCTCCGGCCTCCACGCTGTCTGTCGGAATGACCGTCACCGTCAGTCCCTGACTGCCC
>CAVAXR010000369.1:0-2057 GCA_963592375.1 Oribacterium sp.
GTACGGATGCACCCTATTTTGTGGAGCTGAAAAACAAGTCCGGCACCATTGCCAACGACGACCTGAACGACAAACAGGCCTATGAATTTCTCATGAAATGCTTCACGAATTTCAAGAACGCCATGGCGAAGGATGCATCCATCTATGAGTTTTATGCCACGATGAAGACGCGCGTTTTCTACGATGCCTTTGAGGATGCGGGCTTCAAGGTCGGCGCAGGGCTTGTCTGGAAAAAGCCGAGAGCGCCGCTGATGCGCACCGACTGGAAATTCAATATGGAGCCGATCATCTGGGGCTGGCGGAAGGACGGCAAGCATATCTGGTACGGTGATCAGAAACAGACCAGCGTATTCGAGTTTGATGGGATCAAGGACTCTGCAAAAGAAGGCTTCGGCCACCCCTCCTCAAAGCCTGTGCCGCTGATCGCCTATCTGATCAAACAATGCACGCAGACCAACGGGCTGGTGCTGGACGGCTTTCTCGGTTCCGCTTCTACGCTCATTGCCTGCGAGGAGATCAGCCGCTCCTGTTTTGGTGTGGAAATCGAGCCAAAATTCATAGACGTAGCGGTGAAGCGTTATATTCATTACCACAACAGTCAGACGGAAAATGTTTATCTGATGCGCGATGGTCAGCGAATGTCGTTTGAAGAAGCAATGTATGAAATGCAGGAATCGGCGAATGGCGAGTAATGTTCAATACCATTTTGAAAACGGAATCGGCTACGGTAAGCTTCCGGACGGTACGACTTTTGTGTTTGACGAAGAATGTTTCGACAGAATCCGCCCTGTCAAGTGGTATATCAGCCTGCAGGGCGGAACCAATCCAAGGCCTTATCTCATCGACAGATCGGGGAGAAAGATGCACACTTATCTGATTCGATGCCCCAAAGGATACGAGGTCGATCATATCAGTCTGGATACGCTGGACAATCGAAAGAGTAATCTTCGAATCTGTACGCATCAGCAGAATCAGTGCAATCAGCCGCTGCAGTGCAACAATACTTCGGGAGTATCCGGCGTCAGCTTTTATGCGCCTCGCGGAAAATATCGTGCGCGTATTAAAATCGGTCAGCACGATATCCACCTGGGGTATTATTCCAGCTTTGCCGAAGCTGTTCAAGCCAGAAATGTCGGAATGGAATGTATGTTTGGCGAATATGGCCGCTACAACGACGCAGCGCCGGAACCGGCGTGGATACGAACGAAAGCAACAGAACAGTGCAGGCGCTTTGCTGAGTTATCGCTTTGCAAGGCGTTTCGCTTATGCGGAAAATCGCAGAAAGGAGGCGGTTCTTATGGCGATGGCAGGAAGAAAGCCGAAGCCCACGGCGCTGAAGGTGCTGGAAGGCGACCGGGGCAAGGGGCGGCGGCCGCTCAACGAGCATGAGCCAATTCCACCAAAAGGCGGCGTAAAGTGCCCGTCGTGGCTGCTCCCCGAAGCGAAAAAGGAATGGAAACGGCTGGCGGCTTCGCTGGAAGCCATGGGCGTACTGACCATGGCCGACCTGAGCGCCTTCGCCGGATACTGCCAGGCGTATGCCCGGTGGCGCGAAGCCGAGGATTTCATCACCCAGCATGGTTCCATCTTTAAGACGCCGTCCGGGTATGTGCAGCAGGTGCCGCAGGTATCCATTGCCCAGCAGAATCTGAAAATCATGCAGTCCTTCGCCACAGAATTCGGCCTGACTCCGGGCTGCCGCGCCCGCATTGTTGCCAGCAGCGGTGCGGCGGAGAGTGACGACGATCCCATGGCACAGCTGCTGAAGGGCGGGTGGCAGGACGATGTTTGACGAGAAGAAAGCGCGGCGCGTCATCCGCTTTATTGAGTGCCTGAAGCACACGAAGGGCGAATTCCACGGAAAGCCTTTTAAGCTGCTGCCCTGGCAGGAGAAGATCATCCGCGACGTTTTCGGCACGGTGCGGGATGAAGACCCTTCCATGCGGCAGTACAATCAGGTGTATATCGAGATCGGCAAGAAAAACGGCAAATCTGAGCTGGGTGCAGCACTGGCCCTTAATATGCTCGTCAACGACGATGAATGGAAAGCGGAGGTC
>CAVAXR010000370.1:0-2045 GCA_963592375.1 Oribacterium sp.
GTCTTCATCCGTTCAGCACCATCCTTTCCGTCAGCTGCCGCCAGCCGCTCAGAACGTGCGCCAGAATAAAATTGGCGCCGCGCCGAATTTTCTGCCAGAAGAAAACAGGTTCATAGGCAACGGTTTCTTCTGCGTCGAAAACGTCCGTGATGTACCACACGCCCTGCATCTTGCGCAGCAGCAGGTACACGCCGTTCTCATAGCAGACCTCCTGACAGCCTTCGTCCAGTTCCACACCTGCGGCTTCATGTGCCGTGAGGTAAGCCGCCAGTTCATAGCGGAGAACGAATCCTCGGATGAATTGCACACCCCGGCTGCGATTGAGCCGAAAAAACTGCCGCCAGCCGGAGCGGGTGAAGTCCACCTGCGCCTGTTTTCGGATACCGCGTTCATTGCTCGTAGACATAAAGATGACCTCCCACTCAATCCTGAAACGGCAACGAACTGCATGAGCTCAGACGGGCAGACCTTCAGTGTATACAGGCAGAATTTTTTTCTTCATTCCACTGCCGCGCCTGTCGGTCGTAACCTTCTCCCTGCGTTACCGTGTTTCTGATTTTGTGGGTGGCCACCTCACGGGTATTATGATAACGGATGAAAAGCGAAATGAACAGGACGAATAATGTCCAGCTGAAAGCTGCAATTTTTCGTTTGAAAATCAGTGTATTTCCTTTGTATTTGCAACATCGAATTGAAATTATGCAAAACTGGCTATTTCAGGGACTTTGTGAACTGATTTTGGCGGGCATTTTTCTTGGTAAGTGGACATTTTTTGTCCACCCCGTATTTAAAACTTTTGGTTAAATGCAGTCACCGCTCATACTGGACTGTTTTTCATGAAGAAGATGGCGCAGCTTGTTTTGCCAAAAATCAAAAAAGCCGACACATCGCAAAAGTGCGACATGTCGGCCTGTACTTTGAAGCGGTTATATGCTCAGGCAATCGAGCTTTCTGGCTGTAAGATAGGCATTTGCCATTTCGACGCCTTCACTCCACAGTACCTTCAGAATGTACTGCAAGGCAAGATGGCGGCGGTTGGATTCGCTGAGCTGGATATACGCCCGGTCCAGCAGCAGTGCGCTGATCCAGTCCGGGAGTCGCCAAATTAATGCAAGCAGCACAATAAAGTCAGCGTTGATCTTTCGATCCGGCTCTTTCAGCCAGCGCTGCAATGACTTGCTGTTCACATTCAGCTTCTCAGCAATCGTTTCCCGCGTATCCCCGTTTTTCTTCATCAGCATATCGAATGCGTCTGCAAATGAGGATGGGAAATTTCTCTTATACGCCTGCTCCGCATCGATCTCATCCAGTTCCTTTTCGTTGATGAGGTCATCCAGATAAAACATTGTCTGCTTCACGTAATCCGGGTCGTAGTTCATCCGCCCGAAGACATATCTGCCGACATTTTTCTGCTCATAGATCCGGGTAAAGCGCAGGCAGCAGTGATCCAGCAACCGAACCGCCAGCGGAGTCAGCATATGGCCAAGCGGGGTCAGTTCAACAAATCGCGGTTCGTTGCGCACGATATGCCCATCGGCATAGATAAACTTTCCGCTGTCCATCAGTTTCCTGAAATCCGCGTTCTTTTCATACAGACGCCCGGCTGTGAGCATGCTGATATCGAAGGTGTATTCCTCTTCGCACAGAGACTCATCCTCAAAACTGTACGGCTGAATTCTGTGCCGATCTACATAGTTAAGCGCCCCTTTGGCGTGAAGATGCCCCAACTGAATCATGCGAGCCTTCACACGGAAATGCGGAAGACAGAGTTCCTCTGCAATTCTCAGACCGATCTGCTCGTATTTTTCTCCTTCATGCGCATACGGTTTGAGCGTCCGGCGTTTTTCCGCCATAAGCCCCCGCATGAAAGTGACGGGCATCATCAGTCCGTAGGCGCCGCGATCCGCCTGTTTTTCCATCCAGTACACAGGATTGCTGATCTTTTCGCCATCCTCCGAGACTTCCATTTCCTGCGTCTCCATACGCAGAACATCATTGTGATGCATTTCCTGCAGCTGGAAGAACAGATAGTGTTCATAGTAATG
>CAVAXR010000371.1:0-2039 GCA_963592375.1 Oribacterium sp.
GATTCAGGCTGTCATCATCATGATCCAGCTTCGCCGCGCCGGAATACACCATATGTGTGATCCGCAGCTCCTCCATGCAGTCCGGACACTCCGAAAGATGCTCCATGAAGCCGCGCAGCCGCTCATCATCCAGCTTTCTTTTCAGATATTTATAAATACACTTCCGCGCTTCCAGACAGGTCATGCATGTCCTCCCGTATATTCCGTTGTCCGCTTACTCTGCGTCATTATACTACATTCACCCATAAAATGCTTGCAAAAAAACTGCGATTATGATATTTTAAGAAAGTTGATATTCATTATATGCCGCTGTGGCGGAATGGCAGACGCACTTGACTCAAAATCAAGCGGGAAACCGTGCCGGTTCAAGTCCGGCCAGCGGCACTCGCCGACCCGGGAATCGCGCAAGCTTGGCTTGCGGGACCCGGGTCGGCTATTGTTATAAAAATTTCGCGCAAGCTTGGCTTGCGGGGCCCCAATCACTTTTTTATTCTCAGGAGCATTTCCATGAAGCATTTACTTTCGAATCTTATTGTATACAAAAGTCTGAAGGACGACACCGTCCTGCGCACCCTGGCCGATGTCTGCGAGGAGGTCAGCCTCGGCATCAGCGAAGACGATCTGGATTCTCTCCGCGCACTGGTCTTCGACCAGATTCACGAAATCATGGAAACAGCCACAACCTACGGCTTCGCAGATAACCTCTGGGCCGCCTACATTTCCTTCCGGCTCATGACAGACGAAAACCCGCTGGCACTGGTCAGCGAGAAACGGGAAATGTCGGCAGGCTCTGCCATGCACTTTGCCGACCATGATTTCGGGGTTCTCCGGGAGCTTCTGCACTATGACTTCTCCGCACTGGAAACCGCTCTGTCCATTGACTGCTTCACCGTCCTGACCCACTATCAGGCCATTCAGAAGCACGAGCGCATGTACTTCAGCTATATTTCCAAAGCCGTAAATGCACTGGCCGCCGAGCTGCTGGCCCAGACAGATGCCGCCGGTATTCATACGGCGGTTGCCCGCTTCTATCATGATTACGGCGTCGGTATGTTCGGTCTCAACAAAGCCTTCCGCATCCGGAACCGCCAGGACGGCACTCCCGAGCTGGTCCCCATCAACAACCTGGATCAGGTGGATTACGCGGACCTTGTGGGCTATGAATTCCAGAAGCAGCAGGTCAGCGACAACACCCGCGCCTTTGTGGAGGGAAGACCCGCCAACAATGTACTGCTCTACGGAGATGCCGGCACCGGCAAATCCACCACTGTGAAAGCCACACTCAATGAGTTTTATCCGGACGGACTTCGACTCATAGAAATCTATAAGCATCAGTTCAAGGATCTTTCCTATGTGATCTCTCAGGTGAAGAACCGGAACTACAAGTTCATTATTTATATGGATGACCTGTCCTTCGAGGAATTCGAGATCGAGTACAAATACCTGAAGGCAGTGATCGAGGGCGGCTTCGAAACCAAGCCGGACAATATCCTGATCTATGCCACCTCAAACCGCCGGCATCTCATCAAGGAAAATGTCTCCGACCGGAAGGATATGGTGCATTCCGAGGATATGCATCACTCCGACACCATGGAGGAGAAGCTGTCACTGGTGGATCGCTTCGGCCTGAATGTTCTCTACACGCGTCCGACCTTCGATGAATACCACGAGATTGTGAAGCGTCTCGCCGCAAAGGCCGGCATCGAGATGCCGGAGGAGGAGCTGATCCGGCAGGCCAATACCTGGTCCGTGCGCCGCGGCGGCTACACCGGACGTATTGCCCAGCAGTTCATCAACTCTCTTCATATTTGACACAGAAAGCACTTGCGCAGAGCGATCCGTTAATCCGCATTTCCCCAGCACAAAAAATCCCTGACCCGAATGGGTCAGGGATTTTTCATTCTCAATTATTCTGCATTTTCTGCGGTGTATACATCCGCATCTCCCGGAGCAGCTTATCCGTCAGTTCCAGATAAACGCCCTGTTTGCTGCCGCCCTGCTGATAGAGATAGAGATATTTCTTCTCTTCCGCGCCGCTG
>CAVAXR010000372.1:0-2039 GCA_963592375.1 Oribacterium sp.
CTATATAAACGGGAAGATCCGCAGAGGACAAAATGCTGCATTGATCGGCGCGGATGGAGAAGAACTGCTTCTTACGGCGACAACAGCCGGAAAACTCAGCGACAATCATTCAAGCGACGGCCGAACCACGAGTACAGATGCGTTCGAACGAAAAGCGAATGCGGCTGTCCATATTGATGAGTTGGCGCAGGTGTCTGAAAGGAAGGGGAAAAACAAACCGGATCGGGAGAACAGACACGGGGCCATGGCCAGCGGCGGATGGGAATACCGCACAGCATATTTTGAGGACTTTGACGGGAAATACTACGAGGTTACTATATCTGCCGCCAAGAATGATTCGGGGACGATGCTTTATAACATCGGGCAAATGAAAGAAGAAGCCCACCCCAAAATAAAGGGCTCACGCATCATTTCTGATGACGGCCCGCGGGGGTTTGCTTCTTCTACAGGGAACATATCACAGAATACAAAACCTGTCAAGGGGGAATCTGTTTCTGAAGCGCCGGTAGCAGCGGCAGAGGAGTTTCGACTCAGCCTGGCGAACAACGAGAAGTACATGGACGCGGCGCTGCGCGCCAACAGCAAGTATGGCAACGTGGACAACGCAGACATGGAGGCGGCGGCAGAAGCGCGGGCGGCAATCGCAGAAATCTTCCGTGACGAGGATCTGAAGGACAGCTTGAATCTGCCGACGGAGAAGGTCGGCAACACGTTCATTTCAAACTCCAGCTATGGCGGGACAGAGGAGAATACAACAGTCTGCATCAGATCCCTGGCGCTTGATGAGCTGATGGATGCCATCGCGGAAAGGCTCGGCAGACCGCTGACCGTCGAGGACACGATCTGGATCTCCCAGGAGATTATGAAATACACGGACAAGCCGGAGTGCCTGTACTGCTATGTTGCCATGGACAGGAAGGCAAGAAGAGAATACCTGGGGAATTGGATCGAGCAGAGGGACGCAGCGCTTGAGGACATCAGGGCCGGCATGAGCCGGGACGCGGTATACGAGAAGATGTTCAGCGGCGTGAAGGACACCAAGGTTGCAAGAAAAAGATTCGACATGTGGCTGCGTGTGCCGGAGAGCGAACGCATCACAGCGGCGGACCTCGCGTCCGACGAGGCAATGCTCAGGGCGGCGGCGCGCGGGACGGTGCAAAAGGAGCAGGTCAACGATGCCAGAAAGTACGCGCAGTCTGCAAGCTGGGCGAAGAAGCGCATCGGGTACACGGCATACAACAATCACATTCTGAAGTGGCCGCAGAGAAAGATTGAACAGCTCAACAAGATGTACGGCCTGCGTATGTACAGCTTCTCGGATTACTCACCGGCATTCATTCTGGAAAACATGCAGATGGTAACGGACGCGGCGGTCAGAGGGCTGAAGGCGCTTGCCTACACAAAGGAACTGGACTTCGTCAGAATCTTCGCCCCGACAGGCATGAACATCAACATTTCCGTATTCGGTTATTCGACAGCGGACGGCGGGGTGCACATGGACGCCATGCAGGGTGCGGACTGGGCGGAGGCGCAGGCACTGAGGCAAAAGTATGACAACGTTGGCTGCACATTTGTGGCGACGAATGACGCACAGGTTGAGTGGGCACTGGCGCAGGACTGGATCGATGTTGTGATTCCATTCCACATGGTAAAGACCGGGAAGAGAGTTGCGGATTACTTCGGGTGGACGAATTATTCCGGCATGCAGCGCGATGTGAAGACCAAGGAATGGGAAAGCGGCATGAGCACGCTCATCGAACCGCCACAGCACCAGAATGACAAGGCGACGTATCTCAGACTCTGTAAGGAAAACGGTCTGTCACCACGCTTTGAGAAGTGGAAAGAGAACCCGCATTATATGAAGCTGGTCAACGAGACCAGGAAATCTGAGGGTGAGACGCCGGCGGTCAGGCCCCTGTTTGATGTGGAAGCGGCGAAGGAAAGCATCGAGATCATGCGCAAGCGCGGCGGGTACTACCAGCCCATCGGCGGCAGCCGGGAGGAAATGCTGGATATTGCCGACGAGATGTCCCAGGGCC
>CAVAXR010000373.1:0-2038 GCA_963592375.1 Oribacterium sp.
AAGAAACGGCGAAAGCACTGTATGACATGAAGCTGCCGGTGGATCAGATTGCAAAGGCAGTGAAGGTATCCACGCAGCAAGTCGAGGAATGGGTGAGTGAAGGACTTTGCATCAAGCAAAGTCCGTAACGACCCGACATGTCGGGCTTGCTCCGAAGAAGGCATCAGGACTCTTCCCAGCTGCGCTGGGCCCCTCCTCATGCCAATACATGCCTGCGAAGCAGGTTCATCGAGAGCAACAAGCTCGAGATGAATCCCAAGAAGGACTTTGCATCAAGCAAAGTCCGTAACGGCGCCAGGTGCCAGTGGCACCTGTAAGGCGCGGACCGGAGCGGAGCGGAGACCCCGACATGTCGGGCTTGCTCCCAAAAAAGATGATTATTTGCTGTTTTTTTGCTGATTCAACGCAGATGCGGAGGATATAAAATTAGGAATTCAATCCATCGGCGGCAATGCGGGCGAGAACGGCAATATCATCACATTTCCGCATTTCTGCTGAAACGGTATCTGACCGAGAGGTGTGAAGAAAAGGAATAGGGAGGACGGAAATGTCTTTGCTGCAAACGACCCTGTGCTATATCGAAAAAGATGACAGCTGGCTTATGCTGCATCGAGTGAAGAAGAAAAACGATGTGAATCACGACAAATGGATTGGTGTCGGCGGGAAGCTTGAGCCGGGAGAGGATGCTCTGGCCTGTGTACTTCGTGAGACGCGGGAGGAGACGGGCCTTGAGCTGCGGGATCCGGCGTATCGCGGCATTGTGGATTTTTACTGTCCGCCTTATCCGGCAGAAAGAATGCATCTCTATACGGCAAAGCATTTTACCGGTACGCTGATCGCGTGTAATGAAGGCGTGCTCGAGTGGGTGCCGAAGGCGAAGGTTCCGAGCTTGCCCATCTGGGAAGGAGACAAGCTTTTCTTCGAGCTGCTGGCAAAGAATGAGCCGTTCTTTCATCTTGAGCTTTACTATGACGGCGACCATTTGCAGCGGTCGGTCCTTAATGGGCGGCAGACTGACGGAAGGGCTGAAGCGGCCCTGAACAGCTTTTAGAAGGGACAATCCTCGACATGCCGCTGGATGTGCTTCCCGTTTGCTTCAGAGATCAGGAAGGAGAAGCGAAACTCAAAGTCCGTCCAGTCCAGACGCGTAAAGGGATGCTCCTCGTAAACGATGAGGCGTCGATTGTCCTTCTCAAAACAGGGATATTGACCGCAATAGCCATCGGCAAGAAGAGCGGCTTCAATCTGTTTTCGCCGGTTTTCGATTTCCGCATCAGTGACATTTCCGTAATGCCGCGGTGCATATTCTGCGGAGGCTTCGTTCACAAGTGTTTCTGCATATTTATAGAGAGGTTCGCCGGCACGGTCGGTGAGTCCCTTTTTCAGTGCCAGAAACAGATGCCTTCGCAGGAAGCCGGTCGTGAGCTTCGAGACAATCGGTCCGAATCGAAGAAACCGGTACAGCCCAACGAGATGGGCATAATGCCGGCAGCCGCAGTTCTCTGCGATTTTCTGCATGACCGCACAGCCCGCGGCGCTTTCATGATAGTATTCGTCCATGGATTCGTGAATGGGGCTGAAGGCCCGGAAGGGGCCAAAGTCGATCAGCGGCACCAGCTCCCTCTCCCGGGCATTCAGCATGCTGTCCCCGAGATAGGTAGCCTTGTCGGCGGCAGAGCCGATGATGTAGACCAGCCGTCTGAGGTGTGCATATTCGTCCCGGATCCAGAAGTGGGCATCGCGATGATACTGGTACAGGGAAATGTCTTCGAAGGCGGCAGTGAATTCCACGCTCAGGAGCTTCCGGTAGCCGCTGCGGAGAAGAAGGAGACTTCGCCCGGATGTATTTTCATTCGCCGGAAGGAGCTCTGCCGTGCTGCCCTCCGGAAGCGTTTCCGGAAGTGTACCGGAAACCGAGGCTTCTGTCAGCCGGAGAAAGCATTCCACGCCGTCATTCAGCATGTAGGGCACGAAGACATTTCCTGTGGATTCCTGAAGCTCCAGTGCCTCATGGGCAATCAGCTTGTCAATATACTGT
>CAVAXR010000374.1:0-2036 GCA_963592375.1 Oribacterium sp.
CCTCTGTCACCTGGCTGTAATACGGCAGCGTCCGCCAGCCGGCCTTGATCGTCGTCTCCATCTGATACCGGCCGCGCTTTCCGCCAAGGCCGCTGTTCTCCGTTCCAATCACGCACCGCTCCGGATAGGCTGCGCGGTCCTCGTCATACATAGTTTCTGCCCGGGAGCGCCACCGATTGACATAGTTGTAGCCAACCACATCCAGCTGTGCAAGAAACTCATCCCGTGCTGCCCAGGGCTCCGCGCAAATCTGATCGTTTGCCTGCGTGACCGCCCGCGTTCCATCCAGTGCCTTACAGATTCCCTTCAGCCGGATCGCCGTAAGCTCCCCGCCGACAGCCGCCTGATCCGGCACCTCATTTCCAATGCTCCAGAGAACAACACAGGGGTGGTTCCGATCCCTCAGTACCATGCTGCGCACGTCGTCCTCATGGCACTGGTCAAACCAGTCGGAATACCCGCGGCTCGAATCGGTATTGCTGCCAAGCTCCTTTCCCTTCAGGATCCGCCATTCATCAAACGCCTCATCCATCACCAGAAATCCCATCTCGTCGCATAGCTCCAGAAGAGCCGGATCCGGCGGATTATGGGACATCCGCAACGCATTGACGCCCATTTCCTTTAGCTTTTGCAGGCGCCTCCTCCAAATTCTGGGGTGTACTGCCGCCCCCGCGCAGCCGCCGTCATGATGAATGCAGACGCCATTTAGCTTTGTACGCACTCCATTCAGCAAAAAGCCGCTGTCTGCGTCAAAAACCGCTGTCCGAAGTCCCGTTCGCAGGCTCTGCTCTTCCAGGAGACTGTCCCCATCATAAAGCCGCACCGTCACCGTATATAAGGTCGGCTCCTCCGGCGACCAGAGTATCGGCTTCTCAAGCTCTGCACTCCTGCGGAACACAAAATTCTGCTCCGCCGCAGCAGGTTTTACCGTCCTGCTGCCAAGCTCCAGCTCCTGCAGCAGCGTTCCGTCCGGTGCATACACCGCCGCCTTTTCACGCAGCACATGCTCTGCAGGCTCTACTCCCGCCTCAGAGACGTTTCTTCGGACATCGCAGCCAGGCACCGTCACTCTGCACTCAATCTCTACCCCTGTTCTTTTCTCATTCATCTCCGGTCGAACCCACAGTCCGCCAAAGGGAATATGAATCGGATTCTCCAGCTTCAGCCAGACGTTTCTCGTAATCCCCGATCCGGAGTACCATCTGGAATTGGGCTGGGCACTGTTGTCAATGCGCACCATAAGGCGATTCCTCTTTCCGTCTCCCGCAAGATACGGTGTCAGATCAAAGGCAAAAGGGGTATAACCATACACATGACTGCCCAGCAGGACCTCATTCAGCCAGACCTCTGCCAGCATGTAAGCCCCCTCGAACTGCAAAACAGCCCTTCTGCCGCCCAGCTCTTCCCCGGTCAGCACAAAGTCCTTCCGGTACCAGCTGATGCCGGCTTCCACAAAGCCGCCGGATCCTCTGGTGGGCGCATTTTCATCAAACGGGTAATCCAGGCTCCAGTCATGCGGCAATGTCACCGGTCGGAATTCTCCTTCTCCCGCCTCTTTTGGCAGGCTCTCACCGCTGTGACGAAATTCCCAGCCCAGATTGAACAATCTTTTTTCATTTTCCATCATCTACACCTCATAGAGCTTCCCAATCGATTTGCGAAGCAGCAGATCATAATCCAGAATGGTCGTTGGATTGTAATCCTCTCCCCGAATCTTCGCGAGCAAATTTCTGGCGACAGTATGTCCCACCTGTCTTGCGGATACATCCACCGCCGTTACTGACGGAGAGCAATATTCCAGATTGACACTGTTGCACAACGAGACAATCGAAATGTCTCTTGGAATACGGTACCCCTTCCCCTGCAGGCAGGACATGATCTGCACACAGATCACATCGTCTCCGCAGACCACACATTCCACTCGTTTGGAAATAATATTCTCCACAATACTCTCCGCGAGCTCTGTATTGGCATAACCGGAATACAGAAGCTGATTCTCCATCAGCACATGCCCGTTCTCCAGGGCATCCCTGCAG
>CAVAXR010000375.1:0-2035 GCA_963592375.1 Oribacterium sp.
GTGCACATATATGCCCTGGTTTTCTCCACATAGTCCCTCTGGGCAAATGCCTTCTCCCCCGCAAGCTGGGCCGGCATCGAAACATTCCAGGGCTGCAGCTGGCGGTGAAGCCGATGGATCAGCTCCTCATTTCCGGACAGCAGAAGTCCCAGCCGAAGTCCCGGCATGGCATACAGCTTTGTAAAGGCCCGCAGCACCATAAGCCGCGGATGCGTCATCAGAAGCGGCAGCAGCGTTTCCTCCGCCTCCTCCGGAAGAAAGGGCAGAAAGCATTCATCCATAACAAGCCATCCGTCCCGCTCCTCCACCTTCCTAAGAATCTCCTGCAGGCTCTCCCGCTGCAGCAGCTCGCCCGTCGGATTGTTCGGGTTACATAGAAAAAGAATATCTCCGGAGGCCATGTCATCCAAGCCATCGATCAGCCGCGATGGCTGCAGGCGATAGTCCTCCTCCTCCCGCAGATAAAACCGATGCACCTCTGCTGCCTGTGCTTCCAGCGCCCTTTCATATTCCATAAATCCGGGGGCCGGAACAAAGCCGCCATGGGGCTTCAGCGCCGCCGTCAGTGCATAGATCAGCTCCGCTGCGCCGTTTCCCGGCAGGATGGCAGATGCCGGCAGGGAAAAATATTCCGAAGCCGCACGGCAGAGCCTCTCCGCGGCCCAGTCCGGATACCGCGAGGACTGCATTACCCCATCGATCGCGGCCAGCCGCACCGCCTCGGGCATGCCGAAGGGGTTTATGTTAATGGAGAAGTCCAGCTCCACCGGCCGGCGGTACACATCCCCGCCATGAATGTATGTCTCGTTCATCCCTGTCCCTCTTGGAAAACAGAATTTGCTGCTTCGCCGAGCAAGCTCTGCTCCGCATTTTATAGATTTTTCTGGTGGTGCAAAACAATTACCAGTTGCAAAAATTTTGTCAGCCGATGCACCAAATGATCCCCCAGAGCAATACCTGCCCCGACAGATAACAAAGCAGCGCCGTCAGAAGCATCAGGGCATTTCCCCGGAGAATGTCCCGCCGCTCCACCGGCCGCAGCGGATCTCCGATATACGGCTTTTCAACCCGTTTTCCAAAATAGCTGGCCGGCCCGGCAAGCTGCACCGACAAAGCCCCCGCGCAGGCGGCCTCGGTCTGGGCTGAATTCGGACTCTTATGCTTCAGCCGGTCCCTGCGAAAAACTCTCCAGGCATTTCTGCCGCTGAAGTCCCCCGCCTTCTGCCGGTCATGCCGTGTCGATGGCACCCGCTTTTTCCGTCTGTCTCTGCAGGATCCGTTCAGAATCCGTTCTGCCGCCGCACAGATCCATGCTGCCGCCACCATCAGAATTCCTGACAGCCGCGCGGGCAGGAAGTTCAGCACATCATCCAGCCGGGCAGCCGCCGTTCCGAAATAACGATAACGAGCATTCCGATAGCCTACCATGGAATCCATGGTATTCACCGCCTTATAAAAAATCATGCCGGGAAGTCCAAAAACGAAAAAAAACAGCATGGGAGCGATCACACCGTCGGAGGTATTCTCCGCAATCGTCTCCACTGCCGCCTTCACCACGCCCTCCTCCGAAAGCGCCGCCGTATCCCGCCCGACAATCATCGCCACCGCCCGCCGGCCGGCCGCAAGCCCTTCCCGTTCCAGCGCCGTATATACCCTCCGGCTCTCTGTGTAGAGGGATTTCGCCGCCAGCAGCTGACCGCACCAGATAACACGGAGCAGCGTCTGCCATTCCCTTCCCGCGAAGCGCCCGACAAGCCGAAGCGAAAGCATTGGCACGAAAAGCGAGAGGAGCAGCACCGTCAGGACGAGGAAAATGCCGGCGGTACGGGCTCTGTGCTTAAGCGCTGCCGTTGACGGCCCTTCTGCTTCCTCCGGGCATTCCTCCAGATGAAAAACACGCCACAGCAGCTTCTCTGTTCCGGCAATCAGTGCTCCGATGGCCTGCACCGGATGATAGAGCCAGTGGGGATCTCCGAAAACCAGATCCATGAGACACGCAATTGTTAATATGCCGCTTCGTTCAATCAGAATTTCT
>CAVAXR010000376.1:0-2032 GCA_963592375.1 Oribacterium sp.
CGCCTACACCAACCACACCATTATGGCGGAGGCACTGGAGAAGTGGCCGATCGAGCTGTTCTCAAAGCTGCTGCCGAGAATTTACCAGATCGTGGAGGAGATCAACCGCAGATTCTGCGAGGAGATCCGTGCGAAGTATCCGGAGAATGCAGAGTATAAGATCTCCAAGATGGCTATTGTTTACGACGGTGTTGTCAAGATGGCACATCTGGCCATTGTGGGCGGTCATGCCGTAAACGGTGTGGCAAAGCTGCATACCGAGATCCTGAAGAAGGAAACACTGAAGGACTTCTATGAGATGTATCCGGAGAAGTTCTCCAACAAGACCAACGGCATTACGCAGAGAAGATGGCTGCTGCACGCAAATCCGGAGCTGGCTGCCTGGATCACAGACAAGATCGGCGATCAGTGGATCACAGACCTCAGCAAGCTGAAGAAGCTTGAGGTTTATGCGGATGATCCGAAGGTGCAGGCCGAGTTCATGGCCATCAAGCGCCACAACAAGGAGCGTCTGGCAAAGTACATCAAGGAGCACAACGGCATTGAGGTTTCCACCGATGCCATCTTCGATATCATGGTGAAGCGTCTCCATGAGTACAAGAGACAGCTTATGAACATCCTGCACGTGATGTATGTATACAATCAGCTGAAGGATCATCCGGATATGGATTTCCATCCGCATGTATACCTCTTCGGTGCCAAGGCGGCTGCCGGCTATAAGACAGCCAAGCTGACCATCAAGCTGATCAATAATGTGGCAAATGTGATCAACAACGACGCATCCATCAACGGCAAGATCAAGGTTGTCTTCATTGAGGATTACCGTGTATCCAATGCGGAGATCATCATTCCGGCAGCTGACCTGTCTGAGCAGATCTCCACGGCTTCCAAGGAAGCATCCGGAACCTCCAACATGAAGCTGATGCTGAACGGTGCGCTGACCATCGGAACCATGGATGGTGCCAACATTGAAATCGTGAAGGAAGCCGGAGACGAAAATGCCTTCATTTTCGGTATGTCCTCTGATGAGGTTATCGGTCTGGAGCACTCCCGCGAGTACAACCCGATGGATATCTTCAACTGCAATCAGGATATCCGCCGCGTGCTGATGCAGCTGGTAAACGGCTTCTACAGCCCGGAGAATCCGGAGCTCTTCCGCCCGCTCTACGACTCACTGCTGAACACCAACGAGTCCGACAGAGCAGACCGTTACTTCATTCTGAGAGACTTTGCTGCTTACGATGCAGCTCAGAACAGGGCCATTTCCCGCTTTGCGGATGAGTCCTGGTGGGCTAGAGCAGCGATCATCAATACAGCAAATGCCGGCAAGTTCTCCTCTGACCGTACCATCCAGGAGTACGTGGACGAGATCTGGGAGCTGGATCCGATCAAGCTGTAAGGCAGCGAAAACCGGAGAAATTGATCAAACGGGGAGACGAGCGCAAGCTTGGCTCTCCGTTTTTACTTGCGGCAAACGAATGTTTCTTGCTGCGGCGTTTGCCGATACTTGATGCAGCGGAGCGGTACAAAATTGGAAGGATGTTGGAAACAGGAGGACAGAGTATGGAAGCAGAGCTTGTGCTGAAGCTGAGCGATGAGGACTGGGACAGCGTAGAGGCGCTGATCCAGGGCTGCAATGCGGCAGACGGCAGCAGCTATTCTACGGAGCCGGACGGAGATTTCTTTTATCTGGTGAGAAATACGGAACCGGAGGAGAGCGGCATAGAGGGCGCACTTCTGGCTGTGCTTTTCGGCTACCGTCTCGGCGATACCGAGGACGGACAGGAGGTGCTGGAGATATGCGCCTATACAGCACCGGCGGCACGGCGTCTCGGCTGTTTTACACTCTGTTTGCATGCCCTGCAGGATGATTTCCGGAATTTTCGCTTTCGCTTCTTGGTGAAGCCGGCAGTATCGGACACAGACGATGCCTCCTGCGCCGACAGAACGGAAGACACCGTAGCGGAGAAGTCTTATGCGGCACCGGAATCCGCAGCGGAGACCGAAGACATTTTCCACGGCATACCGGAGG
>CAVAXR010000377.1:0-2029 GCA_963592375.1 Oribacterium sp.
GGACTGGAGCTTGCCCTGACGGAACCCGGAAAGCTGAACAAAGTGAAAATGCTGGCGAATGAGCAGAGAGATGCCGGTATCCCCTATGTTGCCGGTGAGAAGATTTTTCAGCTGACAGCATTTCGACGTGATGATGTGCTGAATGAGAGCATCCGATGTGATGTGCAGGTTGATGAGACCCACGGAGAATGGATTTCGGCGGAATGTCAGTGCATGGAGTATCATGGAGGTCCGTTCTGCTGCCGGCACATCACGGCGCTGCTGGCAGAGTATTTGCTGGAGCTTGAAGGAGCGGATGCTTTTCGCGGAACAAAAACGGGAAAATCCCTGGCAAAGCATACCGGTGTGACGGATCCGTTTGTGCCGGGAATTCTGCGAAAGACAGACCGGGCACTGCTGAAAATGCTGAAGCTGCCGCAGAATGAGCCGAAGCTTCTTCCGTCAGCAGATGTGTCAACGGGACAGAATATCCAAATCGAATGTCATATGGATTGGCATCACGGCGGTGTTTCGCTGGAGCTGAAGATCGGCAGCCGTCGAAAATATGTGGTGAAAAGCATAGCCGGGCTGCTGATGGCCTGTGATGAAGGAACCCCCTATGCGATCGGCAAGCAGGATGTGCTGACGGATATGTCACAGCTTGATGAAGCTGCCCGGAAGGCGCTGGGAATGCTGCTGTCGCTTTTCCGGGAGAAGAGAACAACGCCGTATCTGTCGACGATGTTCCTGCGGACAGGCGGCACCTGTAATGAACGCTATGTCTATCTGGACGGCAGAAACCTGGATGCGTGGATGGACAGCATAGGGCAGAGCACCTGTTACGTTGGAGACAAGCTTGTACACGTCGAGCTGGACGGTGCCGGCCCGGATATTTCGATGGAGAAGCTGCCCTACGGCATGCTGCTGAAGGCCGGCGACTTCATGGTGCTGGCAAGGACCGAAAGCTGGATTTATTTCCTGCACAACAGCAGACTTGGGCGGGTCCGGAATCAGGAAGACGGACATCTGGCGGATTTTCTGGAGACAATGGCGGAAAAATCAGAGATCTATATCGGAAATCAGGAAATTCCGATGTTCTTCGGACAGCTGGTGCCGGAAATTGAAGAGCGGACGGAGATCCGGACAACCGGCTTTACGCTGGAGGAATACCGGCCGGAAATTCCGAAGGTTTCGATTTACCTGGATCTTCTGCAGGGCGATATCATTTCCTGCCGGATCAAATGCAGGTATACGCGAAACGGGGAACGGGAATATCTCCTTTATGATCCGGCGGATGCGGCAGACAGAAATCTCGCCTTTGAAGGTGAACTCCGCAGAAGGACGGAGAAATACTTCAACGCGTATGACGAAGCGGGCATGGCGATGTGTCTTTCCGCAGATGCAGAGAGATTGTATCGCTTTTTGACAGAGGATATGAAGGCGCTCGCAGAGCTGGGGGAGATATTCATATCGGATGCGCTGCAGAAGCTGAAGGTGCGGAGCCTGCCGGCAGTCGATATCGGCATCCGTATGGATACCGGTCTTCTGCATATGTCGATTCAGGCATCGGATATGTCGAAGGAGGAGCTGGCGGAGATCCTGTCGCAATATTCGAATAAGAAAAAATTTTATCGGCTGAAAAACGGAAGCTTTGTCACTGTGGATCCGGAAAAGGAGCGGGAATGGACCGTTCTGGCGGAGACCTTTCTTCGCTATGGAAAAAAGGATCCGGAGAGCATGGAGATTCCGGCTTTCCGGGCACTGTATCTGGATGAGATGCTGAAGGACAGAGAGGGCATCAGCCTTGCCGGAAATCGCAGATACAAGGAGCTGCTCCTCAACATGGATACGGCAAGGGAGGCAAATGCTGTCGTGCCGGAGAGCCTGAGGGATACCCTGCGTCCGTATCAGGCAGATGGATATCGTTGGATGAAAACGCTGAAGCGCTGCGGCTTCTGCGGAATTCTGGCGGACGATATGGGACTGGGAAAGACCTTGCAGCTGCTGACCTTCCTGCTGTCCGAAAAGGAGGAAGGAAAGACGGGGGATG
>CAVAXR010000378.1:0-2029 GCA_963592375.1 Oribacterium sp.
TGCTGCACCCAGGCCATCTGGTTCAATTTCTTGTCCGGTGCCGGATTCGCTTTCAGAAGCTCCGCCATCATCTGCTCCATCCGTGCGGTCGCGGTCTCCTGAATCTCCCACAGGTACGGGTACAGTTTCTCGGTCAGGATCAGGTGATTGTACAGCAGCGTGTTGTTCTCCTGCAGGAACGCTCTGCGCATCCTCCCGTACTTGCCCAGGGGCTTCTGTTCCTGCACCGACAACTGAATGTCCGGAATCAGGTAATCGCCGTTCTTCGTGTAATTCAGCTCCATCATAGTTTTTTTGGCTCCTTTCTGCCTGCTTATCTCTTTCATAGGTTCGGATCGTGCGTTCAATTTCCCGGAAGATCTGGCTGGACATTTCGCTGACCGCAGTACCCAGCACATTGGCGGCAGCCTGCGTATTAAAATCAAAGATGTCCAGAAAATCCTCGTGTTCAAAATAGTCATCTGCATTGCCCACCGTCCGGGTAAAGACGGAATATGCGATGCTGACAGCGGCAGCTCTCTTAAAGGAAGCTCCGATGTTGAGTTCATCATATCCTTCCAGATAGGAATCTGCAACGATGTCACTGATCTGCCTGCGGTTTTCCTCCCAGTAGTCCCTTGCAAGGCGTTCCGCCGCTTCCATGATATGATTTTCCAGAGACCCGGCACCGACAGGAACATCAAACGCTGCATCCAGTGCTCGAATGATTGGCTGCTCATGCTCCGCGTTCATTTTCCAGAGCTGTACCGGACGGGAATTCTTCCGTTCTCCAGTATCTGCCACATCAAATACATACCGAAGTCTCGGCTGCTCACCGCGCATATCCAAAAGAGCAATACCCTTGGAGCCGCGCTTCACATAGCGGTTCATCCGGTCATTCCAGAGATCATACTCTGCACAGGCCGTTGCTTCTGGTCTCTGCTTATAGATCATCAGCTGCTCCGCAAAAGGATACTTATAAAGCCGTGCGGATGTGGTCAGAAACGCTGTCCACTGTTCTTTGCTGCCAGTGATCTGCGCCGCAGCTTCCTGTGCCATCTGCATATAATAAGCCGTTTTCGTCATCATCTATTTTTTCCTCCTCTCCTTTATTCGTCCGGATACAAATCCAGTGCCTCATATTCTACATCCGTCATCTCTGCCAGTTTCGCAAGCAGTGAGGCCGTCCACCTGCGCAGGTTTCTGTCCCTTCCGGTCAGACTTTTTTGCATCTTTTGAAGTTCTTCAATCAGCCCTGTCCTTGTGCCAGGGCTGTAAAGCATCATAAGCATCCATTCGTCATCCGTAAAACGCATTTATAACTCCTTTTCTTCGCAGCACCTGCCAGGCGATGCAGGCGGCACCGCCTCCTGCTTTTCCTTCAGCTGATCCAGAACCGATGCTTTCTCCGTCGGTTCTTCCTTCTTTCCGTTATTGATCACGCCGTCAATCATGCCGTAATCATCTTCCATTGCCATTTCTGCGGCTTTCAGGTAATTCTCTGGTTTCAAAAATCCGGGCAGTTCCTGGAATCCGATGGAATCCACGTAGTGACAGCTTACAACACCATTCTGCCGTAAAGCCACGATGTCAGACACAGAAAGACTATGCCCAGTAAAATCATCAGGGCGGGAAACATTGAATTTCGCATACAGTTCCTCCAACATCGTATTCTGATCCTTGTAGGGAAGCAGCGTTGCCGTATAAACCACTTCATAATGGTCAATATCCGGCTCCAGCCCCATCCGTTCCAGTTCGCGCATAGATGAAAAGCGTTCATATACCGTATCCTCACTGCGGCGAAGCTGCAAAATCGCATACTGGTCGGTAGCACTGTCGAGAAATGCCATCATTCTTTCGTCCGGTGCCTGATTTCCATGCACTTCATCCCATTTTTCAATTCTTGCCATCGTTCATTTCTCCCTTCTCCATAAACGGCAGGCCGTTTTCCTTTGCTTCCTGTCGCTGCTGTTCCCGACGTTTTTCACTGTACGGCGGTCGGATACCAACACAGCGTTTCGGAATCGTATACGTGACCGCCCCATGCTCC
>CAVAXR010000379.1:0-2025 GCA_963592375.1 Oribacterium sp.
CAGCGGCACAGACTGGAGCTACAAGAAGTCAGACGGCACGATGGCAAAGTCACAGTGGCTGTATCTCAGCTACAACGGACAGTCGAACTGGTACTACTTCGATGCAAACGGCAAGATGATGAGCGGATGGTTCCAGGATGCAGACGGCAACACCTATTATCTGAATCCGGTATCCGATGGTATGAAGGGCGCTATGAAGAAGGGCTCTGTAGAGATCGACGGACAGGTTTACGTATTCAGTGATGGTACAGCAGCCGGCGTTCCGGAGGGTGCTCTGATCAAGTGATCGAACCACATAAACGTACAGAACGGGAATACAGAAGGCAGGGGGTGCAGAAATGCATCTCCTGTTTTTGATGTTATGCAGAAACATTTTTTTGTGGTAGGATATAGGAAATAACTCGGTAGGTGCCGGAGGTTTATCAACAGCAGGTGCTCGTATGGTTTAATAGAAGCGAAGACATTTTCCAAAGCCCGTCATGGGAAATGCTTCGAATTCCGGAGGACCGAATTATTTTATATCATGGTTCAAAATCAGGAATCGAAGGGAAAATATCTCCAATCAGTCGTGCTAAGTGTGACTTTGGTGCAGGCTTTTATATGGGCACGGATTCCATGCAGCCGTTAACATTGATTTGTGATTATGAAAAGTCGAAGTTTTATGTTGTGTCGGCGCTTCAATTGGGCAGGCAAGCTTTAAGACAATGAAACGGAATTATATGATATTCCATACGATGGATCCGGAGCTGGCAATAGAGGATTTGATTGAAATAAATCAACAAAAAGCTGATGAAATCAGTACAGCGCTGCGGTAAGATCAATAAAGAACCGTGCCATAGCACTTGAGGAATCTGTAAGAACGGCCATATCCGATATGAAGGTGCAGCAGAAGCGACGCGCAGATTTGATTTACAATCTTGTTGATTGTGTTAAACAATATGATGCACATGAGGCTGAGGTGCTCTGTGCGCTTGCCGAAAAAATGCGTGCAAATGATGGTGTCACCGGTGAAGCGGAGCTGCATTCATCTTTGAAGGCAACGGCATTTCAATATCCTGAACTGGCCGGCAGTACGCTGTATAAGGAACTTATGAATGAGCTTTCCATGACAGAGAATTTTATGGCAAGACATCGTGAGAATTATAATGCGGCTGTTAATGACTATATGCGGTGTGTACAGCAATTTCCGGCAGATTTTCTTCTGCCGGCTCTCGGATATCAGAAAAAGAATTTTGCATATCTGGATTTCGAAGCTTCGGCTGATGCGCCGAAAAATCTGTTTGGAAAACGGAGCGATGTGTAATGAAGGACCTTAACATGATACCGCCGATGCAGAATATAATTGCATGCTGCATCGTGATTCTTGCTATGACGCTGATCGGAATGCTCGTCCTGCAATGGCTCGTGAACCGTGCGGACGGAATGCTTGCCATTTATCGGAAAGCTGTAGAACTGAATACAGATGAGGAATTCGCATACGGGCTCAAAACATCGGTAGGCTATGCGTTTGCATACGGACGTATTTTGGCTCTGGATCCGGTAACTGTAAATTGGGCGCAAGGCTCTTATCTTCGCTGTCTGCGCGTGACAGAACAGTACACAGAACACGAACGCACCGTTGAGAAGACGGATTATGATTACAAAGGAAATCCAATTACCCGGCGGGAAACAGAAACATACTATTCGTGGGATGAGGTGCATTCGGAAAATGTTCATGCAAACAGAATCAGTTTCTGCGGCGTGCCGTTTTCCTATTCGGCGATAAAGATGCCAAGTCCGCGGCTTTATCGGACGGTGTCAGGCGGGCCGGATATCCGGTATCGGGAATACATTCTGCCGATGAAGCTGGAAGGAACATTGTTTGCAGAGCTTTCCGGCGGCACAATTCCTACGGGCTCTTCATTTCAGACAGGGATTCATCCGGATGCTGCGAAAGAGGCGAAAATTCATGATGAGAAGCAGCGCTTATTGGAATTTCTGGGAATATGGACTGCAGCCGGTATATTTCTGGCGCTGTGTGTGCTC
>CAVAXR010000380.1:0-2025 GCA_963592375.1 Oribacterium sp.
CATCCCTTCCGATGTCATCATAGCCGTAGCCGCTGGTGCCGATGAGATGTGCCTCGCTGACACCGGCATCCTGCATGGCCTTCACGACCTTCAGCTGATTGTATTCCGCAATCTCATCTATATTCTGAAACCGCGGTGTAAGTGCCTCCAGCACCGGAGCACAGAAATCCAGTACCTCCTGATCTATGCCCATTGCTCTGTACATTTCGTTGTTATCCATTCTGCAATCTCTTCCTTTTCATAATGAAATTCCGATATATCCACCCACTGCGCCGCCGGCTCCCGCCGGAACCAGGTGAGCTGCCGCTTCGCGTAATTCCGTGAATGCCTTTTGATAAGCTCTGCCGCCTCCTCCAGTGTGCATTCTCCGCGAAGATGCGAAAGCATTTCCTTATAGCCGATGCCCTGCAGCGAGGTGTGCTCCGGTGAAAGCCCCAGTGCCAGCAGCCTTCGGCATTCCTCCTCGAGCCCCTGCGAAAGCATCTCGTCCACCCGGCGGTCAATCCGCGCGTACAGCTTCGCCCGCTCATCCGTCAGCACAAAAAACGCCGCATCATATTCCGGTGCCCGGCTTCGCTCCTCCGCATTGTGGGCGGAAATCGGACTTCCGTGCAGCCGGAAATACTCCAGTGCCCGGATCACACGGCGCACATTATGCGCATGAATCTTCTCCGTCGATGCCGGATCCACCCGCAGAAGCTCCTCGTACAGCGCCGCCGGCCCGTCCGGTTCTGCTGCCTTTTTCTCAAGAGCTGCCCGGATCTCCTTCTGTGTCTCATCCGGCTCCTCCGAAAAGTCGATGCCGTACAGCAGCGCCTGAATATAAAAGCCGGTACCGCCCACGAGAATCGGCAGCTTTCCTCTCCGGTAAATGTCTTCAATCGCATCCCGGGCCATGCCCTGAAACAGGGATACGTCATAGTTGACAGCGGGATCGATCACATCGATGAGGTGGTGCCGAACTCCCTGCATTTCCGCTTCCGTCACCTTGGCAGAGCCGATATCCAGCCCCCGGTAAACCTGCACAGAATCGGCGGAAACGCACTCGCCGTTCAGCTTCTGCGCCAGCGCGACCGAAACCGCGGTCTTCCCGACTGCCGTCGGTCCCGCAACAATCAGCAGGGGACGTTTTTTTGTCTCAAATTCCATCACACAATCCTCTTAAACTTCTTTTCGAGCTCATACTTTGACATGGAAATGATGGTGGGCCGGCCATGCGGACAGGCATAGGGGTTGTCCAGCGACAGAAGCTCCGTGATCAGCGCATCCGCCTCCATGACGCTCAGCTTATTGTTTCCCTTCACCGCCGCCTTACAGGACATGGATGCAATCTTATCGTAAATGCTGTCGGCCGTCGTCATGCCGGTCTCATCCGTGAGGTCATCGAGGATCTCCAGCAAAAGCTCCCTCTTGCCGATTTCCGGCAGATCCGTCGGCACCGCAGAGATGCTGTAGTCCCGGCCTCCCAGATTGCTGATCTCATAGCCGAGATGCGCAAAATACTTCTGATACTTCTCCAGCATCAGCGCCTCGTCCCCCGACAGCGTCAGCAGAATCGGCGGATTCAGATACTGGGAGACCGGCTTCTTCTGCTTCAGGCGCTTCATCAGCCGTTCGAAGTTCACCTTCTCATGGGCAGCGTGCTGATCGATAATATAGAGCTTATCCCCGTATTCGATAAGCCAGTAGGTTTCAAAGAGCTGTCCGATGATCCGGTGCTCTGTCTTCGCCTTCTCTGTCAGGAAATTCTCCGAGAAAAGCGTCTCCTGTTTTCCGGTGATCGGCTTCTCTTCTGCTGCCTCCGACTTTTCCGGCTCTGCTGCCGGCATATTGGCCTCTGCCGCAGCCGTCCCCGTCGAAGCATTCGTGTCCACTGCCGGCTTCTGTGGATTTTCCCCCGCCTCCGTCCGGCGCCTTCCATCATCCTGCCGACTCGCCGCATAAGGAACCTCCCGCTCAGAAAGCCCGGCTGCAGCTGCCGATTTCTCCGGTGACTTCTCCGGCTGCAGAGAGGACTGCTTCTGC
>CAVAXR010000381.1:0-2025 GCA_963592375.1 Oribacterium sp.
ATGTGAAGCTGAGCAATTCAACTATAATTTTTTTTTCGATGTCGGAGTTCTGCTGACTTGCACCAGCTATTCTTTTCTGGCTATAATGAAGCCATCATCAGGAGATCCCTATGATAAAAATCAAAGACAAGAGACCGCGAGACGGCCGCGTAGGACAGATTGGCGAAGTTTTCGCTGAACATATCTGCGAAGAAGAGTACATTGTAAAAGAACATGAGAAGGATTTGCTTCGATTGCAGATGTTGAGGCCGATGGATGATGATTTCATGCGAGCTTTGCTGAAGGACGATCTGCCTCTGGCGCAGCTTATTGTGCGGATTGTTACCGGCAGAGAAGAACTGGTTCTGCTCTCCTGCGAAACGCAGGCTGATATGAAACGCGTGACCGGTGCGCGGTCGATCTGCCTGGATGCTTACGCTGTGGATTCACAGGGGCGGAGATATGATGTTGAGATCCAGCGATCGGATGAAGGTGCAGAGGTGCACCGGGCTAGGTATCATGCCAGCGTGATGGATGTGGAGAATCTGGATGCCGGACAGGATTTCTCGGAGCTTCCGGAGAGCTATGTCGTCTTTATAACAGAACATGATTTTTTTGGCGCAGGCCGGGAAGCATATATCGTTGAACGTATGAATCAGACTACCGGGAAGCCATTTGAGGACGGAAGCCATATTCTGTATATTAATGGTGAATATAACGGAGACTCAGCTATTGGCAAGCTGATGCATGATTTCAGATGTCAGTGTGCAGAGGACATGTATTTTGACTTGCTGGCAGACAAGACCAGATACCTTAAGGAAAATCAGAAGGGAGTACAATCTATGTGTAAAATTCTGGAGGAAATGCGGAATGAAAGCCGGGAATTCGGACGCATGGAGGGGCGTGTCGAAGGCAAGGCGGAGGGAAAGGCCGAAGGCAAGGCAGAGGGAAAGCTGCAGGCCTTTGCTTCTCTTGTGCGGGACGGCATACTTAGTCTGCCGGATGCTGCGAAGCGAGCGGGGCTTTCAGAGAATGAATTTTCTGCGAGGATGAAGGAACTGATGGCTTGAGCCAGAAACGTAGGGTAAAGATAAGAAAAAATTTGCAAGAACGAATTAGAGGAGGAGAGCAGAAGTGCTCTCCTCTTTTGTGGTTTGTGTGTGGGGCCGGAACTTCGGATAAGGAAATTCGCTGCTTTCACAAATCCATCATAATGATCTGCTAAACTTTCAAAGCATGTATAGGGTCGAACAACTAGGGAAAAGGAGCAAGGCATTGATCGAAAACAGTATTTACGGCGGGCAGCAGGAAAATCTGGAGGCGGTGAAGCAGCAGGTGCTGGAGCAGCTGGCGGTGTACAGCCGGACGGAAAAGGAGCGAAGCGGACACTCTGTCTATGAGCATATTCTGGCGCGGGTGAAGGCGGAGGACAGTGCCCGGGAGAAGTGTCGCCGGAAGGGACTGCCGGAGACCGCGGAATCCGTACTCTGCGAGCTGCATGATGCCATCGGTATCCGCATCGTCTGCCGTTTCATTGACGATATCTTTAAAAATGTCGCATATATCCGCACTATGCCGGGCTGCACGGTGGTGGAAGAAAAGGATTATATCCGGAATGCGAAGCCGAACGGCTATCGGAGCTATCACATGATCCTCGAGGTGGAGGCGGCGCTGACCGATATTCGCGGACAGAATCCCGGGAAATTCTATGTGGAGATACAGCTGCGGACACTCGCCATGGATTCCTGGGCGAGTCTCGAGCATGAGCTCAAATACAAGAAAAACATACAGAGCACCGAAATCATTACCGCGGAGCTGAAGAGATGCGCGGATGAGCTCAGCTCCTGCGATCTCACGATGCAGACGATTCGTGAGCTGATCCGCGGCGAAGGCTGAAAAGCTGAATGAGAAAAAAGCATCGCTGAGCAGGCTCTGCTCCGCAGTTTGCGGATTTTTTCGGCGGTGCTAAAGATTTGCGTAACTGTTTAGCACCGCTCCGCGCCTTATCCGCCACCAGAAAAATCTCATAAAAGCTTCGCCGAGCAA
>CAVAXR010000382.1:0-2020 GCA_963592375.1 Oribacterium sp.
CTTGAAATCTATAAAATGTATCAGGAAGGATTAAAACTTTCATAACAAGGATTTGTTGAAAAGAGCTTGCTGGAATGGGGAACCGAAGCTGTATATGCGGCCCATTCCAGCAAACTATTTTTGAAGCAGAAGATGAAACAATACTTAAATGAAACAATGTGAAACATTGCGGCGCAACGGGAGAAACATACAAAATGAAAGCTGACGAAGTATGCTGCAATTTTGTGAAATTAATGCGGAATTTCACTGATACAGGCGATTTTTTGCGGACTTGATTAAGAAAGTTGCGGACTGTGCAATTTGCGCATACCTGGCACAAGCATTGCTGTTTACATAGTCAAAGTCACTACAAAGATGCTGGACATCTTTGAAAAAGGAGGAAAAAGATATGGAAACAAAACCGGTAATTGGCGTTCTTTTGGGAGATGCGGCAGGTGTCGGACCGGAGCTTGTAGCAAAGTGTGCGGCAGCAGGTTTCTATGAGCAGTACTGCAGACCGGTTGTGATCGGTGATGTGCGGGTACTGAAGAGAGCCCTGCAGGTGATCGGTGCAGAGGAGAAGGTTCCGGTGCAGGTGATTGCAGATGTGGACGAGGCGGACTGGAGCAAGGGACTTCCGGTACTGGATCAGAAGAATCTGGATCCGGCAGAGGTGCCGTTCGGCGTGAAGACGGTTGCCAGCGGAAAGGCCTGCCTGGAGATGCTGAAGCTGGGCGTAGAGCTTTGGCAGGCAGGAAAGATCGGCGGCTATGTATTCGGACCGCTGAACAAGGCCGGCATGCATGATGCAGGACTGACCCTGGAGAGTGAGCATCATTATCTTGCACAGCTGCTGGGACATACAGAGCCGTTCGGTGAGATCAATGTGACAAACGGCCTGTACACCACAAGAACCACAAGTCATATTCCCATTGCGCAGGTAAGTGCAGATCTGAGTGAGAATGATGGCCTTCGCATCAAGCGTGCAATTCGCCTGTCTTATCGGACGCTGACCAGCGCCGGCATTGAGAATCCGAGAATCGGCGTTGCGGCTTTGAACCCGCACTGCGGTGAGAACGGTGACTGCGGACGTGAAGAGATTGACGTGATCAAGCCGGCCATCGAGTGGGCACAGAGTGAGGGCATCAATGCAACAGGCCCGTACTCATCCGATATTGTGTTCCATAAGGCACTGGTGAAGAAAGAGTTTGATGGTGTCGTAACCATGTATCATGATCAGGGACAGATCGCGCTGAAGCTGATCGGCTTTGAAGGCGGCATCACTGTGGCCGGCGGCTTCCCGATTCCGATTGTAACCTGCGGACATGGTACAGCCTATGACATTGCCGGAAAAGGCATTGTGACGACGGCATCCTTTGAAAATGCTGTGAAGCAGTGTTCAACAATGGCGGCAGTGGCCAGCACAAAATGAAAAAATTTATTAGAATGAACACGAGGTGATAGAAATATGAACTTAGTGGTATTAGTGGCATCATTCTTTGTAATGCTTTTTCTGGGAATACCCATTGCTTTTGCGCTTTGTTTGTCTTCCCTGCTCTATATGATCTTGTATTCCAGCGTACCGCTGATTATTATCGGTCAGCAGATGCTGAAGGGTGTGGATTCTTTTACACTCCTCGCAATTCCGTTTTTTATCATTGCCGGAAGCCTGATGACAAACGGAGGTATTTCAAAGAGAATTGTAAATTTTGCAAAGCAGCTTGTTGGATGGATGCCGGGAGGTCTTGCTGTTGTTGATATCGTAGCAAGCATGATTTTTGCGGCAATGACCGGCGCCGGTGCAGCAACTACTGCAGCGGTTGGCGGCATGATGATTCCGCACATGAAAGATGAGGGCTATGATCCTGGATTTGCAAGTGCGATTCAGGCAATGGGCGGTGTGTTCGGACCGATTATTCCGCCGAGTACTCTGATGGTGCTGTATGCGGTGGCGTCCGGAGAGTCTGTTGGAGGCATGTTCTTGGGCGGTATTCTTCCGGGACTTTATCTTGGTCTTGTCTTGATTATTGTAGTGGTTATC
>CAVAXR010000383.1:0-2017 GCA_963592375.1 Oribacterium sp.
GCAGTCCACAGACCGGGAGGCGGCGAAGCTTTCCTGTGAAAAGTCAGAGAAGAGCGTCACCGAGACCATCCGCACCAGCATCATTTCTCTCTATAAGGCAGAGCTTGAGAAGCAGCAGGCGGAGCTGAGCCGCGACAATCTGCAGTCTGCCTATGCGCGGAGTGAACGGAAGCAGGCGACAGGAAACGGCACGGAGGCGGATACATTGTCCGCGAAGCAGTCTCTGCAGGAGGCCGAGCTGAACCTTCAGAAGAGCAGCGACAGCATGGATAAGCAGCGGCAGCTGATTCAGGTGAATCTCGGCTACCAGTATAATGCCGAGGTGACGCTGCCGGAGGTGCCGGTCATCAGCAGCGATACGGTGAATGCCATTGATTTGTCTTCGGATACGCAGAAGGCGCTGCAGAACAACTATTCCATTCTGATCAATGAGCGGAAGCTGGCGGTTTCCACGGCGGAGTCCTCCCGCAGCAGTCTGACGGAGACCATTGCAAGTGAGAAGGAAAATGTGCGCTCCGACATGCAGTCCCGCTACAACACGCTGAAGCAGTCGCTGAACAGTCTGGCGCAGGAGACATTATCCTCACAGAATGCGGCAGATACGCTGAGTCGTACGCAGCGCGCCTACCAGAGCGGCAATGCCAGCAGGACGCAGCTGGAAACTGCGGAGTATCAGGCGAAAAATGCAGAGCTCAGCCAGAGGCTTGCACAGTACCAGCTGGCGGCGGATTACTACAGCTACCTGGCCGGTGTGGAGGGTCTCGCCAGTGCGGATCAGGGCTGAGGGAAACGCTTTTATCTGCGTTTCTATAAGAAGCTTAAACAGGAGAACGGGATGAAGAGAACAGGAACAAAGCTTGGAATGGTGCTGATGACAATTTCTCTCCTCGGCTGCACTGCATTTCCGGCTTATGCAAAATACTACAGCAGTACCGGCGTTCATGCGGTTTCCGGCGTCAGCGGAAGCGAAGCCGGAACGGCGGACAATAGTGCGTCGGATTCTGCCTATGACCTTACGGATAATGTCATCGAATTCGACGAGGTACCGGAGCTGGTGGAAAAGTACGGCCCGCTGGCCAGAAAGCAGCAGGCGAGCCTCGGTACCACAGCCCAGGCATATCAGGACGTGGACAGCGCTTACAGGGACAGCTATGAGGAGGTGCAGAGCGCCTATGACGAGCTGATTGACGAGCTGAAGGATGAGCGGGATGATACCACAGATAAGGAGACGCGGAAGCAGCTGAGTCAGGAGATATCCGAGCTTACAAAGCAGAAGAAGTCGGCGCTCAGTGAGATCCAGAAATCCGGCAACAGCATGAAGAACAGTCAGGAAAAGACGGAGCGTGCTGCGGCCAGCGCCTACTACAGTGCCAAGGTGTCTGTGGCCAATGCGTATCAGAAGCTGATCTTCAGCTATAAATCCATGGAGCTGTCCATGAATCTGGCAGAAAAATCAGTGGCGCTCTATCAGAAAAATCTGGAGAAGGCGAAGACCCAGCAGGAGAGCGGCAGCGGAACGAGTGCCGCTGTACAATCGGCGCAGCTGTCTTTGGAGAGTGCAGAGAACTCGCTGAAGAGTCTGCAGGATTCCGCGTCGGCACTGAAGCGCACCATCGGTGTGGGGCTCGGCTGGACCACAGAGTCGGCACAGAGCATCACCTTCGGCGAGCTGCCGCAGTATGACAGCAATTTCCTTTCCGGACGGGATCTGGAGACGGATATTCAGGCGGTGCTGCAGCGGAACAGTCAGATGGGTGAGGCCAACCGCATCAAGGATAAGGATCCGACCACCTGGGACAATCGGGAAATCACGCTGAATGCCACCGAGCAGGAGATCCGGATCGCTATGAACGCGCTCTATAAGGAGGTGCAGAATCAGAAGACCGCCCTCGATGCGGCAGAAACCCAGAGCGCGGTGGCGGCGAAGAGCCGTGAAAAGGCAGAGCGCATGGATGCGGCAGGGCTTCTCAGCCGCTCCGATTACCTGCAGCAGTCGCTGACAGCTATGCAGCAGGAA
>CAVAXR010000384.1:0-2014 GCA_963592375.1 Oribacterium sp.
CTGTCCGACCGCGTCAAAGGCGCTGCGCAGCTCCGGCTGTCCCTGTCTGCGTTGACCCTCCCCCACAAGCTCGCTCGGCTTGTTCTCGCAGAAGCCGTCTATCGGGCGGGGGAGATTCAGAAAGGCTCCCGCTACCACAAATAACCCGCAAAATATACTCAAGTATAGAGAAAGGTTTTGTACGCTTCTATCCTATGAAACCTCTGCATCCTTCGGATTTTTGCGAAAAAAGGCTGAAATATGAGGGCTTTTATCGCAAAAAGAGCCTTACGTCAGAGGCTTCCTGTATAGACGCGTACTGTTTCTCATGTCCCATCCTATTATCCAAAAAACAAAACTGTGGGCGCGGCGGCTCGGTGCGGCGGCTGTCGTGTTTGGATGCACATCGGCAGTGGTGCTGTATGCGCTGGGGTACTACGATCTTGCCTTCATCGATCGCGAAAAGGTGTTCGGGAAGGCAGAACACGAGACGGATGCATCGGTCACTGCCGAATCCACCGCAGAAACACAACCGCGCGAATCAATCCCGCCCGCTGATACAGAGCCTGCCGGAGATGCAGGCGCATCGAATGCGGGCGCATCAGATGCGGGCGCGGAGGAATCCACGCCGGAAACGACATCCGTACTGCCCGTGCAATCCAAGGTGCGCGACTCCGTCGCCGCCGTCACCAATCCGGATCTGCTATCCGATGACGTGCTCTATATCGCGACCTCCGGCTCCCTTGCGGACAAGGGGTACCACCTGACCGCGGATTCGTTTGATTCCGACACAATGCGGCTCGGGAAGATGCAGTTTGGCTACAAGCTTCCCGAGAAATTCTCCGAGAACACACGCGTCGTACAGAAGGCGGTCTATACGGAGCCGGCGGACAACAGCGAAGTCACCGTCTCCTACGTGGATGTCGTCGAGCAGCGGCCGGCTCTGGAGCTGTACATGGGCGCGATCTTCTTCGACAGAGGCGACAAGCTCTTCTATATCGATTCCGATGGAGTGGCGCGGTTCACCTTTGACGACACGCAGACAATCCCCGCCTATACCCGCGATCTTTCCGGCAATCCGCTTTTCTATCGGCTGACATGGAGCGGCACGGGGTATGACCGGGTCTATTACCGCGTGGACGGCAAGACGTTCGTTCCTTCCGCCTACGACGACGACGCAGACGGGCGCGGACTGTATTTCGACTATCCCGCCGATTACGGTTTGCCGGATGCCGGGTACGTCAAAACCGTGGAAGGGGAAGAGGATGCCGCCAAGCGATACGCCGATGAGGTAAAAGCGTTGGAAGACGCCGATCGCGCCCGCCGGGATTCCATTTCCGCCCTTCCGGAAAGCGAACAGCAGCAGGCGACGCTGGCATACAACAACGAGCTGAAGCTGGCAGCCCTGAACACCCCGGATTACGACGGCAAAAAGCTGGCGTTCTTCAAAAACGGCGTGGACTTCACCGGATACAAATTTCTCACCGCGTCCCAGTTTTCCGGCGGGTTTGCCGCTGTGACCGCCAACGAAAACCGCCGGAGCCTCTACTTCATTGACGGCTACGGTCGGACTGTCCTCGGCACGACCACCCACTACTACATGGCGGAGTACGAGCGGTATGTCATCGCTTCTTATCGCGCCCCTCTGACCACAGGCGTGGAATCGGTTGGCTCCTTCTATTTCGACCACGGCTATGTCCGCGTCCGCAAACAGCTCATCGACTACTACGCCTATCAGGTATACCACAATGTCCGCGTCATCATGGATGTGGATGTGCTGGTGAACCAGAGCGGCAGCGAGTTTCCCATCCCGATCGGCTACACCCTATGCGCCTACAGCGACGGTGTGCTGCTGCTGGAAAAGGATGGCAAGTACGGCTTTATGGACTATACCGGCGACTGGATTGCACAGCCGATCTACACCGCCGCCACCGCATTCCGCAGCGGACTCGCAACCCTGACAACCCCGGACGGCAGAGTCGGTATGATCGACCGCACGGGCAAAATCGTCCTCCCGTTCCGCTATACCTATATC
>CAVAXR010000385.1:0-2004 GCA_963592375.1 Oribacterium sp.
GGCCGCGGCCATGGTTCAGGAAATGGCAAGACAGCTGGTAAGGGACATAAGGGTCAGAAGGCTCGTTCCGGAGCACCCAGACCTGGTTTTGAAGGCGGACAGATGCCGCTCTTCAGACGTATTCCGAAGAGAGGTTTCACCTCTATGAACAGAGCACAGATCGTTGCAGTTAACCTGTCTGTTCTTGATGCTCGTTTCAATGACGGTGAAGAGGTTACAGAGCAGGTTCTTCTTGAGAAGGGCGTGATCAGAGACGTGAATGATGGAGTGAAGATCCTTGGAAACGGTGAGCTGACAAAGAAGCTCAATGTGAAGGTTTCTGCATTCTCAGCATCAGCGAAGGAGAAGATCGAGGCCGTTGGCGGAACCTGTGAGGTGATCTGATGTTTCAATCGTTACGAAACGCATTCAAGGTGAAGGATTTGAGGCAAAGACTCGTATTCGTTTTCCTGATGCTTGTAGTAATTCGATTTGGATCGAATCTTCCTATCCCGGGTGTGAACTCGGGATATTTCGGCGACTTGTTCAACAGTATGTCGAACAATGACGCCTTCGGCTGGTTCAATACGATGACCGGCGGCTCGTTTGAGCAGCTTAGCGTTTTCGCATTGTCCATTACGCCGTACATTACCTCGTCCATCATTATACAGCTTCTGACAGTTGCCATTCCGGCTCTGGAGGAAATGCAGAAGGATGGAGAGGAAGGTCGCAAGAAGCTGACCACATATACCAGATATGTGACAATTGCCCTCGCATTGATCGAGTCCACAGCGATGGCTGTCGGATTCGGCGGTCAGGGGCTTCTGGTTGGCTTCACGACTGCAAGCACCATCCGAAAGATTGCAGATATCGTGATTGCGGTACTTACCATGACGACGGGCTCTGCACTTTTGATGTGGATCGGTGAGCAGATGACGGACAAGGGCATTGGAAATGGTATTTCTCTGGTTCTTCTCTTTAATATTCTCTCCTCGATTCCGCAGGATTTCCTGACACTGTATGAGCGTTTCGTGCAGGGCAGAAAGGTTGCCACCATGGTGGTTTCCATTGTGATTATCGCCTGCGTGATCCTTGTGATGGTTGCTTTTACTGTCGTGCTGCAGGGTGCGGAGCGTCGTATCCCGGTGCAGTACAGCAGAAGAGTGCAGGGCAGAAACCTGGTGGGAGGACAGTCCTCTGAAATTCCGCTCAAGGTAAATACTGCCAATGTGATGCCGGTTATCTTTGCATCCTCTCTGATGACCATGCCTGTGGTGATCGGACAGATCATAAAGGTGGA
Organism: Oribacterium sp.; assembly: GCA_963592375.1. Classification (GTDB taxonomy): domain Bacteria; phylum Bacillota; class Clostridia; order Lachnospirales; family Lachnospiraceae; genus Oribacterium. The sequence goes on from CAVAXR010000385.1 coordinate 1,280, forward strand.
TTACAGCACTATTCCCGGAAAGATACTGATGTGTCTCAATTCCGGAAGCTGGTGCAATCCGGATGCACCGATTTATTCCATCGGTCTCATTCTTTATCTCGCTCTTCTGGTATTCTTTGCATACTTCTATACGTCGATTTCCTTTAATCCGCTTGAGGTTGCAAATAATATGAAAAAGCAGGGCGGTTTTATTCCGGGTATTCGTCCGGGTAAGCCGACCAGCGATTACCTTGATAGTATTCTCACCTACATCATTTTTATCGGTGTTTGCGGTCTTGCCATCATTGCACTTGTTCCGATCATTGTGTCGGGCGTGTTTAATGTCAGCAGGATTTCCTTCTCCGGTACATCTCTGCTGATCATTGTCGGTGTTGTTCTTGAAACATTGAAGGCAATTGATTCACAGATGGTTGTCAGAAACTACAAGGGATTTTTAGACGATTGATTATGAGGCCTCCTTGGTTCTTCCGGAACCTGGGAGGCTCATATTTTAGCTTGAACAGGAGAATGTTCAAGTGATTGCATGATTACATAGTATATCTTCAGCAGGAGGTTGTTATGAAGATCGTAATGTTAGGTGCACCGGGGGCAGGCAAAGGAACACAGGCGATTAAGATCGCAGATAAGTATGGTATTCCTCATATTTCGACAGGAGACATTTTCCGTGCGAACATCAAGGGCGGCACGGAGCTGGGAATGAAGGCCAAGTCTTATATGGATAAGGG
>CAVAXR010000386.1:0-2002 GCA_963592375.1 Oribacterium sp.
GAGCAGAAGTATGATTTTTTGGGAATTTCGTATCAGCATGGGAAAAGTATAGCATAGAAAGAAGAAGGATGGATACGGAAAAAAACGCTTGAGACATAACAGAAAATGCAGTACATTTGTATTGAATCGTAGATGAAATCTGAGCATAATCACTGAATTTATAAATTTTTACGATTATTAATGAAAGATAAGCCAAATTTGCGGGTGAATAATAGAGTATGAAGATGAAGAAATTCCTTGGAATCGATATCGGGAACTACAGCATTAAGTGCTGTCTTATGAACAGCGGAAATATCGAAAATTATTTTGTGACGCCGCTGCCGGAGGGAATGGTACATGAGGGACGGATCGTGCAGTGGGATTCCTGCGGCGAGTTCATCCGGGACGAGCTGAAGGCCCATAATATCCGCTGCAAGGATCTCTTTATGGTGGTGCCGCGGCGCGCCTGCTTCCTGCGCTTCCTGACCGTTCCGGTGATGAATGTGCAGCAGCTCCGGCTGAATCTGCCCTATGAATTCCGGGACTATATCACAGACCAGACGGAGGAGTACTTCTTCGATTACGGCGTACTGGAGCGGGATGAAAAGGAAATGCATATCATGGCGGCGGCCATGCGGAAGGGACTGATCGAGCAGTACCGGAGCATGGCGAAGCGGGCGGGACTCAGACTTCGGGTGCTGCTGCCGCAGCCCCTCTGCTATCAGCGGCTGTTTCAGGCACTGCCGGAGGAAAACCGGCAGAAGGATTATGCAATCCTGAATATCGGCGAAGAGGCCCTGGAGATCAGCTTCCTGAAGAGGGGATTCTACGAAACAACAAGGGACATTACCCCGGGACTGGAGGAGCTCATTGAACGGACGGCGGAGCTCAGCGACCTGGCGCCGATGGTGCTCCGGCAGCGGCTGGACAGCGCCGAGTACATCGATTTCCAGCGGCCGGAGCTCGAGGAAAGCTATACCGAGGCGGCAGTGCAGATCATGCGCGTCATGAACTTCTACAGCTTCAACAATCCGAAAAATACAATTGATGCCATCTATTACTTCGGTGACGGCGTGCATCTGCTGCCGCTGCTGGAGGCGATTGAGCGGCAGGTGGAGCTTCCGATCCGGCCGATCACGGCGCTCTTCCCGAATATCCGGGAGGACATGCAGGAGGCAGCCATGGTGGAGCCGGAGGGCTGGGGCCTCACACTCTATGACGAAAAAGAGGGCAGCCGCAGCATGAAGCCCGAAAAGAGCAAGGGCATTCCTGCGAAGTCTCTTCTGAATCTCTGCTATGCAGAGAAGGATACGAAGCACTATGCCCAGAGCCTTGGCGTCTTTGCCGTTTATCTCGTGCTGCTGGCGATCTTTGCCCAGGTATTTGTCTACGGACAGCTGCGCAAGGCAGACCGGGCTGAGGCCGTCTATACGGCGCAGGAGACAGCGCTGGAGGCGATTCAGCAGGCAAATGAAGTCTATGCCGAGGTACGGGCGCAGTACAGCCACTACGGCAACGGCTACCTGAATGCGGATGAAAAAGCCATCCCGGACCGGATTCAGCTGGTGGATACCATTGACCGCTGCGTGAGCAGCTATGGTTCGATCCAGAGTCTTCAGGTCAGCGGCCGGGAGGCGTCGGTTTCCCTGCAGATGTCGGACGGCGCGCACCTCTCGGATATTCTGGCGGCGCTGGAGGCGGAGGAAAATGTCAGCTACACCCAGGCATCCATGTCCCAGACCCAGGAAAGCCAGAGCTACGTCAATGCGGAGATCACCATCTATTTTAAGAGTGAGGATGAGATCGCTGCAGCAAGGGAAAGTGCAGAGGCAGAGAGCGGTACGAATGGTGAAGAGGCAGAGGCCGCAGAGAGTGATGCTGCAGAGAGCGGGAGCGAGGGATGAGTATGACAGAGATTTTAAAAAGACCCTTTAAAAAGCGGGAGCTGGTGCTTCTTCTGGTGCTGATCCTCCTTTTCCTCGGGCTGTTTTACTATAATTTTGTGAAGCTTCCGGTGGAACGG
>CAVAXR010000387.1:0-5872 GCA_963592375.1 Oribacterium sp.
GCCTTGTACTCATCCTTAATATCCGTCGCTTCTTTGGCTCTGATGACCGCTTCGCCGCCGGAGGTAGACCAGTCCGGCCGCATCTTGATCTCGCGAAGCATCTTGCTGACGCTCTGGCAGGTTGTCACATCATCATCCACCACCAGTGCTCTCGCGCCCACCAGCTCCGGTATCGGCATATATTCCACCAGACGCTCTGCCAGCTTAAAGTCCACCGTGACAACAAACTCAGATCCCGCGCCGAGTTCACTTTCCACGGTAATGCTTCCGTTCATCAGATCCACGATATTCTTGGCGATAGACATCCCAAGTCCCGTCCCCTGAACGCCGCTGATCGTTGAGGTTCTCTCTCTTGAGAAAATCTCGAAGATATGCTCTACATATTCCGGAGACATTCCTCTGCCGTTATCCTTCACACTGAACCGGTAGGTTCCATAGCCCTTGACAGCACACGGCTCCTCCTGTACACGAATCATAATGTTTCCGCCGGTTCCCGTATACTTGATTGCATTGCTGACAATATTCAGCAGAACCTGATTCAATCGAAGCCTATCGGTAATGACATCCTCATTGCTGACATCCAGAGCATCAATATAAAGATGCTGCCGTTTTGCAGTCACCTGTCCCTGGATCATCGTTCGCAGATCGTGAAGCACATCCGGGATATGCACCGCATTTTCCTCGAGCTTGACGGTTCCGCTCTCAATACGGCTCATGTCAAGGATTTCATTGATCAGACTCAGCAGATGCGTGCTGGAGGTATGAATCTTCCCAAGATAATCCTTGACCTGCTCCGTATCACCGAGATGCGTCTCTGCCAATGCGGTATATCCGATAATGGCATTCATCGGGGTACGAATATCATGGGACATGTTGTTCAAAAAGGTGGTCTTTGCTCTGGTCGCATGTCTTGCCACCATCAGCGCATCCCGAAGCGCCGCCTCTTCCTTAAGCTGTTTTTCCACGATCGCATGGACATTTCGGAAGCCGAGGACGAGATAGGTTCTGCCGTCATCTGCCGTAAACTTCGCCGAATTCAGCTGCCAATGCTGCCGGATCCCATCCTTCATGCGGTCATAGTTCAGCGAATGGATGCCGTACCCCTGTGTCTCCTCCAGTATCTTTTCCAGCCTCATATGCTCAAGCAGGTATGCTCTCTCCTCTTCCACAACAAACCTGCTGATAAAGAATTCGAGCGCGGTATCAAAATCATCATAATGAACCTTCTCGCCCACCGAAACCTTTGACACATCCAGATTCCCTGTATTCAGAATTTTCCAATGCTTTGTGGCTGCATCCACCAGATACAGCGGGGAATACTCTCTGCCCAGAGCATTGATAATCTGATAATGCATTTTAATCTCTGCTTCCTTATCAATGCACTTGGAGACAGAAATGGCCTCTGCTCTGGTATCCGTGCAGATTAGACAGATCACCTTTGTTTCCATCCAGTGGATACGGCCGTCATCCCCCCACTGCGGATGCTCAAGTGTAAGCTCCTTCCGGCCGGAGCGAAACGCCGCCAACGCCGCCTCTCGTCCAAACAGCTTTTTGAACCTGTCAGCATATTCTGCTTCCGGGATCGTCGATGCACCGGCAGCTATGAGCTCATCAACGGTGCCCGACCACTTTGCCGTCTTATTAAGGAACTGCTCATACTCTATCATATGATATTCATTGTTCAGATAATCCAGTGCAATCGCAAGCGGATAAACAATCCCCATCGCGGATGCATATTGCTTCACCTGCGTATTCAGGCGTTTCTCCCTCTCCAGCTTCTCCACGGTCAGCTGCAGCTCTTTGCTGCGCTCTTCCTTTTCAATGACCTCCTTCTTGATGTCTCGAAGAATACATACACAGACACCCTTCTCGCCCGATGGAAAAACCTCTATCTGAAGGTATTTATCAATTTCCTCTGAAATTTCATTGAGGGATACAGATTTTCCCTCATAGGCCGCCTCATAGTAGTGGCTCAGCCATTTTCTGCTGCCGTTTGGGAACAGCTCAAAAAAACGGTGCCCCTGAACTTTTTCTTTCGGAAGTCCCTCCAGCTTAGCCAGCGCATCATTGCAATACAAAAAAGTCCAGTCGCAGGGCCTTCCTTCTTCATCCAGCTCCACTCGAATCAGACAGAACGCATGCGGATTGTTGTCATTGATCCTGATTGAATACTCCTTTTCTGTATCAAGCCTTTTGTCCATGTCTGTCCCCTCCCCACCGTTTCTGATATTCTCAGCGCTTCTTCGCAAATATCTCATCCAGCACTTTGGCAATCGCGTCCATGCTGATGGGCTTGATGATATGACCGTTCATGCCTGCCTCAAAGGCCTTCTTTCGATCTTCATCAAAAGCATTGGCTGTCATAGCAACAATTGGAATATTTGCCTTCCTGTTATCCGGCAATGTTCTGATTTCTCTGGTCGCCGTATAGCCGTCCATCTTGGGCATCTGCACATCCATTAAGATCAGATCATATTTATCTGCCGGTTCCTTATTAATCGTGGCAACCGCAATATCGCCATCCTCCACACAGTCGATGGTCATGCCGGTTTCATCCAGAATAGCGGTCGCAATCTCCCGATTCAGCTCATTGTCCTCCACCAGAAGAACATGCTTATCGCTGTAATCGTAGGTCTTTTTCTTCTCTTTTTCCTTTTCTGTGCCTTCCTTTGCAGCCGGCTGTGTCAGTACAGCCCGAAGCTCTGACATAAAGATCGGCTTCGATACAAAGGCAGTAACCCCGGCCTGTCTCGCCTCATACTCAAAATCCGCCCAGTCATATGCCGTGAGCACAATGATCGGCACATCCTCGCTGATGACCTTGCGAATCCGGCGGACCGTCTCGATGCCGTTCATATCCGGCATCAGATAGTCGATAATGTAGACCTTATACTCGTCCTTCATCTCCGCAGCGTCCTGGGCGCGAACGACAGCCTCCTTGCCGGAGGTTGTCCAGTCCGGACGCATTTCGATATCCCGCAGCATCTTGCTGACACTGCGGCAGGTGTTCATATCATCATCCACCACCAGTACCTTCGCACCCAGCAGTGCGGGGATCGGTTCATTTTTTACCGGCTCGTTGGCAAGGCGCAGATTCAGCGTAACCGTAAACAGGGAGCCCTTGCCTTCCTCACTCTCTACCCGGATGTCGCCGCCCATCATGTCCACGATGTTCTTGGTGATGGCCATGCCAAGACCGGTCCCCTGAATACCGCTGACCGTTGCGCTGTACTCTCTTGTAAAGGTCTCGAAGATATGTCCGAGGAACTCCCGGGACATGCCAATGCCGTTATCCTTTACCGTGAATTCGTAGGTTGTATAATGCTTCACACTGCAGGGCTTCTCCACAAGGCGGATAATGACGTCGCCGCCCGGCTGTGTGAACTTGATGGCATTGCTCACAATATTCAGAAGCACCTGGTTCAAACGAAGCTTATCGGTTAATACATCCTCATGCGTCACATCCTGGGTATCGATGAAGAGATTCAGATTCTTGGCGTTTACCAGACTCTGAATCATGGTTCTAAGGTCATGCAAAAGATCCGGAATGTGTACCGCCTTTTCATCCAGCTTCACCGTACCGCTCTCGATGCGGCTCATGTCCAGAATGTCGTTGATCAGACTCAAAAGGTGCGTACTGGACGTACTGATCTTTCCAAGATAATCCTGCACCTGCGCCTGATCCTCAATATGAGTCTGTGCCAAAGCCGTAAAGCCAACGATGGCATTCATCGGTGTACGGATGTCATGGGACATACTGTTTAAGAAGGTGGTTTTTGCCTTATTGGCCTGCTGCGCCATCTCCAATGCATGCGCCAGCTCTTCCTGCTGCTCCTGCTCCTTGTTTTTTTCCTCCGTGACATCACGAATCGCCAGCAAAATCATATCAACTCTGCCATTGTCATCATATCTTTGCGGCACAATCATATACTGCATCCAGCTTCCATCCGTTTTCCGGAAGGTATAGGTCAGTGACTTCTGCCCGGCAAGTCGATCCGCAACTGTATCTAAATCTACAAACTCTATGGCGTCTTCGCAATATGACTCTGCAACATATCTCCTGATATATTCCTTCTTTTGCGCAATACTCAGAACACCCATCTTGCTGACATTATAATCCGGCCCGGCAGCCTTGACCGTTTCAATCTCATGAGTACCCAGATCCGCCACAAAAATAGAGGAATATGCCTGTCCGATCGCATTGATGATTTGCAGACGCTTCTGCTCCTCTCGAAGATAAGCCTCCTCGCGGGCTCTCTTCTCCCTCTCCTGCGCCTCGTGCTCTTCAATAATGGAGTCAATATTCTGAAATGCAATCAAAGCGTGATTGGAATCATCTACTTTTCGATAACTAAATTGAAAATTCTGTAATTTGCCATCTATGATTCTGCGGTAATTTCCCTCAAATCTTCTTTGTTCCTTTAATTCCCTGCGGACATATTCAATGTCCAGCACTTTGGAAAGTCTGTCCTGATCCTCTGTATAAACTCTGTTTTTGATCCATCCCTGCACGGTCTGCGTATACGGCACAACATGACCGTACTTTAAATTCATACTCGCCAGTCCGTCCATATACTTCAAAACCTTTGCCGTATCCTCTGCAAGGTCAATCCAGTAGACATTCCAGTAATTCTCCGTCAGTATGTCTAAGACGGAATGCAATTCGTTTTCTTCCAGCACTTCTACAGCCAGGATCACGTGCTTAAAATCATCCCCTGCGTCATCATTTTCCCTTATGAGATGAAGCCGGCATGCACCCGCAACCTTACCTGTAAAATTGGTTGCAATATGTGTTTTTCCCCGCATCCTCTCTGCGATTGTATTGACATCAAGAAATTCAAGCGCAGATGCTACGCTGTCTTTATCGGCCAGTCCGATAATGATAGCCCTCAGATTCTCATCATAGCGTTCGCTGTTTGGAAGTGTATATTTCAGCACCGCAGCCGTTGTCTTGATCGATGAATAAGTATTTTCTTTTATATTCACCCGGAACATCGCCAGATAAAGATCCGATACCGCTGCATAGGCATTGTACAGTCCTTCCGTTCTGGTTTTGTTCTGTATGCTGATAACATTTTCTATGCTTCTAAAGCCGGCAATCAGCTTCAGCGGCTCATCATCCTTCGAAATACGCATGTAGAGCCCGCTGTAATGTTCCAATTTTCCGTCAATCGGAACATGGTAATGAAGTTCCAGCCTCTCTCTTCCGTCTGAAAAGCTTTTGACCAATGGTTCCGGCAGCACTGCAGCCAAAAATTCTTCCCTGTCCTCATCGCAAACACGATCAGCCGCATAGGTACGAAGAATTTTTGAGTAGACAAAGTTTTTCGGTGTTTCCTTAATGCCCTGAATAACATATCCATCCAGCTTTAAAATCGTTCCGCTGTCTGTCTCAGGCTCGATCACATATACATTGAGATAATCCGCTGTAAGTGCTGCCAGCATATTCTGTGATTCTGCCATCTGCTTCTCATTCTGCCGCTTTTCATATACATCCTTCTCTATATCAAAAAGAGTGCAGGTGCAAAGCCCCCGCTGTCCGACAGGATAGGCCTCTATATGCAGATACTGCTGGATTTCCTCTGAAAGCTCGTCAAAGGAAGCCGCCCTCTCTTCGTAGGCAGCCCTGTAATAATATTTCAGCCACTTGCGGTTTCCGTCAGGAAACACGTCAAAAAATCTCTTCCCAAGAAGCTCTTCTCTGGATTTTCCTTCCAGCCTGGCCAGTGCATCATTGCAATATAAAAATGTCCAGTCACAGGGGTTCCCAGCCTCGTCCAGTTCCACCCGGATCAAGCAGAAAGCATTGGGATTGTAGTCATTGATTTTGATGGAATATTCTTTTAATATTTCAGGCTTGTTTGCCATATTA
>CAVAXR010000388.1:0-3937 GCA_963592375.1 Oribacterium sp.
GGGGGAAACTACTATGAAGAAATTACTCGCAACAGTACTGGCTGGCTCAATGGCTGCTATGACACTTGCAGGCTGCGGAAGCGTGCAGGTTGGTTCCGGTTCAGGCTCCGGCAGCACAACGACAACAAAGACAGAGGACGCAGGAAGCACAGAGACTGCAGCCGTTTCCAACGAGAGCGGAAGCAGCAGCCTGAAGGGACAGAACGTCAGAGTTGTCATCGGTTCTACATCGACATCCGGTGACTCCTACATGATCGCTGACCTTGTTACCAGATACCTCTCCAAGGAGATGGGCTTCAACGGCAAGGTCGATGCAGTCGGAAATGCAGCAGCTCTGGATACCATCGCAACCTCCAAGGGCGATGGCAAGACAGTCATGATGTTCCATGATATGACATACCTGAGCGTTCTCTTCGGATCTGTAGGAGAGCAGTATGCGCTGGAGAACATGACCGTTGGACCTCGTATCGGACAGAACCCCGGCGGATGCTTCGGTGCTGCGGCAGATGCTGAGTACAGCACACTTCCGGAGATCACAGAGTACCTGAAGGCAAACCCGGACAAGACCCTGTCCTTCAACGTTGAGGCAGGTGCTACCTCACAGCTTTGCTTCTCTGCTTACTACCTTGATGTTCTGAACAAGGAAGGAGAGGAAGTGGCAAGCCGCATTAAGGCAATCGTAGGCGGTACAACAGCTGAGAAGCTGCAGAGACTGTGGGACAGAAACGCTGACGTTATCTACGGCGATACTTCTTCCTTTGAGCAGTACACAGCTGACGGCGTAGATGCACAGCTGAAGATGAACATGTTTGACTCCTGCGGTGAGGTTAACGGCCTTGACATCAAGTCGATGGCTGATGATGGCATCGAGTTCGACGGTGAGCCGTTTGATTTCGCGAAGGATTTCGCTATGTACTTCCCGGCTGATATGGATGCCAACGTTCTGGCTGAGTATGAGGCTGCTATGAAGAAGGTTACCGAGGATCCTGAGTTCCAGGCTGATATGGCTAAGCTGTATTACAACACCCTCAGCGCAGACGAGGTTTCTGTTGAGGCTTCCAAGCAGTTTATTTATGACAAGCGTGAGATGTGTGCAAAGCTCATCGAGCAGGCTCCGTCTCTGGATACGCTGACACAGTAAGCGGAGGAGGTGTATCATGATCAATGTGGTTTATTCTACAGAGCACTGGATCATGCCGAAGATCATTATGGCGCTGATGCTGATTTTTGCACTCGCCATCATTATCACAGAGGGTATGGAGCGGACCAAAAAGGGTGAAGCGTTTTTTAAGATTCCCAAATCCTTCTTTATTCCGAATGCCGATTTTGTGAAGCTTTTCGGTACACTGATTCTGTTTGCCGGCTACATCTTCACACTGGATAAGCTTGGCTTTACGGTGACCAGCATTATCTTCGTGTTCCTGTTCAACATTCTGTATGCAGGCACCAGCAAGAAATCTATTCTGGTCAGCATCATCATCGCTGTTGTTGGCTCTCTGCTTATCAGTATTGCCTTCGGTGTGGTATTCCAGATCACACTGCCGAGCGGTGCGCTGACACTGGTATTCCCGGACCTGGGATTTACAATTTATTAAGGGAGGCGCCATATGATTTTAAATATTGTTCTGTCAGTGATCGGCGTTATCGCCGGTATCATCTTCGGTGCAATTCCCGGCATGACGGCAACCATGGCTGTGGCCGTTTTCCTGCCGATGACCTATGCTTATGATCTGGTTCCTGCGCTGTACCTGCTGCTCGGCCTCTATGTCGGCGGTATCTCCGGCGGACTGGTTCCGGCTATTCTGATCAACATTCCGGGTACACCGTCCTCCATCACCACCACCTTCGAGGGTTATCCGATGGCGAAGCGCGGTGAGGGTGAGAGAGCTCTGAAGATCGGAATCATGTCCAGCTTTCTGGGCGGATTGATTTCACTGGCTTGCCTGGCGCTGTTTACCCCGCTGCTCTCCTCGGCAGCCCTGAAGTTCAGTGCTGTTGAGAAGTTCCTGATCATTCTGTTTGCCCTTACTGTTATCGCGGCGCTGACCAATGGTCAGATGCTCCGCGGTGTATTCATCGGACTTGCCGGTGTGCTGGTAAGTATGGCGGGTATGTTCTCCGTTAACAATATGTATCGTCTGGTTCCGTCCTTCATGGAGTCCAAGATGCAGGATGGCTTCCAGCTCCTTCCGGTGCTGATCGGTCTGTTTGCGATTGCGCAGATCTTTGAAGAAGCCGAGGAAGGCATGCGCTTCAAGATTGAGAAGATCACGGGAGAAGAAGGCGGCAAAAAATTCAGCATGAAGGACTTCAAGGGACAGGGCGTCAATGTTTTCCGTTCTGCGCTTATCGGAACCTTCATGGGAGTGCTTCCCGGTGTGGGCGGTTCTGCTGCTTCCATTCTGTCCTATGCACAGGCAAAAAACTTTTCTAAACAGCCGGAGCAGTTCGGAAAGGGATGCACGGAAGGACTGGTGGCTTCGGAGACCTCCAACAACGGTCTGACCGGCGGTGCGCTGATTCCGCTGCTGTCTCTCGGCATTCCGGGTGATTCCACCACCGCCGTTCTGATCAGTGCCTTCATGCTGCAGGGCATTCAGGTGGGACCTCTGTTCATCACACAGAATCCGGAAACCTGGCATCAGATTCTGCTGGCTATGCTGCTTTGCAACATTATCATGTTCATCTGCATGTTCTATCCGATCAAGTGGATCAGCAAGATCATCTATATCCCGAGACAGCGTATGTACCCGGTGATCATCATGATCTGTATTGTAGGTGCGTATGCGGCAAAGAACGGACGTCTCTTCGACGTATGGACACTGCTTGCCTTCGGTGTTGTGGGCTACCTGATGGATAAGTTCCATTTCCCGACAGCCTGCTACCTGATCGGCTTCATTCTCGGCAAGGATCTGGAGAACTACTTCATCCAGGCAGTCAGCGCTTCCAAGGGAAGTCTGCTGGTATTCTTCCAGAGACCGATTGGACTCTTCATCTGGGTTCTGATTGCGGCTTCTGTTGCTTATGCCCTTTATGATGATCGCAAGCACAAGAAGCAGAAGGCGGCATAATTTTCCCTTAGGGAAATGTCTTCGGCAGAAGCTGCGGACAAAGCATCAGAAAATCTGATAGCGTTAAAAGAAAAAGGATGTACGGCCGGGCTGTACATCCTTTTTTTAGATATTGTATAATCTGAAGCACATGATTCTATTTACAGGAGGGGGAGAACCCATGGATGTTAAGAAGGAAGCAGCAAGGCTGCAGAGCATGTATAAGCGCTACAAACTGAGTGTTTTTGCAATGATCGGCATATTGATTCTGGCAGCGGTCGGGATTTTTGTCAGCCGCTATGCGGGACTGATCATTCTGCTGCTGGCGGTACTCTATCAGCTGTTTTATCTTCGGAAGCTTCAGAAGAGCTATACGAGAGAGTGTACAGCGGGAAATCTGGCATGCACGCTGGAGAAAAAGCTGAAGTCGGAAACAGCCCGGGAGAAGGGCAGCGCCGACATTAACGAAGCGCTTATTGCGGAGGCAGAGCTGCTGCCGGTGGATGACGGCGCAGAGAAGGCGTGCTTTTACTGGGGATTGAGCGGCAGACTGGGAAGCCTGCCTGTTTCGGTCTGCGACGCGACCTTTGCGGAGTCTTACAAGCTGACGGAAAAGGGTAAGAAGCGGACGTTCATCAATTGCGGCTGCTGGATGCATTTTGAACTGCCGGAGGACACGGGGATGGATTTTCGTATCTGGGATCAGGACGTGATTCCAATGCCCATGCGGAAGGCATTTCTGGAGGAGCATCCGTCGCTCCGTCTCCTGTCTTCGGAAGAGGCACCTTTCCTGGATGAAGGAATGTATGCCTATGGCAATGGCGAAAATACAAAGATGCCTTCCGATGATTTCTTTCGTCTGCTGAAAAAGCTGCGGGGCTATACAC
>CAVAXR010000389.1:0-3743 GCA_963592375.1 Oribacterium sp.
ATCTGAATAATGATGTCATCGCCGATCATATCGAAAACTGGATTCAGGAAAATGTAGGCAATATCGATACCTATGTAAGCAATGCCAATGTAGACACTGCGGATGAAGCTTCAAACACAGAGGGCGGTGATTCTCTTGAGAGCGGAAGCCGTTCTGCAGTAGAAGGCTTTCCGACGCAGACAACAGACAGTCCGATCGTTGAGACAGAAAAGGCAGTTCCGCAGGACTATCTTGGCGAAGCTTCCCAGCAGGGGGAACTTACCACCATTACCTACCAGTCAACAGACAGGGCAGGAGACGGCTCTGCACTCACCAAGGAGGCGAGAGTCTATCTTCCTTACGGATATGATGCTTCTGATGCAGATACCCGCTATGACATCGTATATCTGATGCACGGCTGGACCGGAAATAACAGCATTTTCTTCGATTATGACGATAGCAACGCTTTGAAAAATGTTCTCGATCATATGATTGAGAACGGTGACATCAAGCCGATGATCCTTGTAACGCCAACCTTTGACAGGAATAATGCTTCAACCTCACTTGAGGATTCAGTATCAGAGATTAAGGTATTCCGTGAGGAGCTTGTAAACGAGCTGATACCGGCAGTTGAAGGCAAATATCACACCTATGCTGATTCAACAGATGCTGCAGGATTAACCGCATCACGCGACCATCGTGCCTTTGCAGGCTTTTCACTCGGAGCTACTGTTGCATGGGATGTCTTTTTAAATGATATGGACTATTTCCGCTATTACATGCCAATGAGCGGCAGCAGCTGGGCTTTGGAGGATCAGGCATCCACACCGGAAATTACCGAACAGACAGCGGCATACTTGGCTGAGCAGGTCAAGGCATCCGGTCACAGTGCAGAGGACTTCTATATCTTCACAGCAGTTGGATCCAATGATGTTGCGTTCGACATGGTCAATAACATGGTTAGCGGACTTCTGAAGCAGCCGGATGTTTTCAGCGATGACAACATGGATTATGGCTTCCAGGAGAATGCTGTTCACTGGTGGGATGCAATGCCTACGAACCTGTACAATGGTTTGCCGAGACTTTTTAAATGACGTGCTAACAGCCAGTGATAGGTATATATGAAGGACGTATGTAACACATGAGAAATAGTATGCGTAGGAATCGATATAGTTATGCGTACATTTAGAACAGAAAGGATGAAGGACTTATGAAGAAATGCAGAAAATGGACATTCTTAATAATCGTCGGTGCGGCGATGTTCTCACTGTCTGCCTGCGGAAGCAGTGCTACTTCTCAAAGCACGGCAGTTCAGACGGAAAGTGAAACGACTGCGGCAGCAGAGGAGGCACTTCCTGAAAATGTCGCTCGTACCACAGCCGGACTTATCCGAGGAACGAACGAGGACGGCATTTACCGATATCTCGGAGTACCCTATGCCGAGGCCAGGGAGCGTTTCGTGCCGGCAGAGGAGGTGACACCGTGGGAGGACATCAGAGAGGCTACAGAATATGGACCAATGTCTCCGCAAGGCAGCATTTCAGGTCTCGGAGATGCGGATGATCAGAGCGGCACAGACAATAATGCACAGAATCTGAATATCTGGACACCGGGACTTGAGGATGGCAAGAAGCGCCCGGTCATGGTATGGCTGCACGGCGGCGGCTTTTCCACAGGCTCTGCCAATGAGGCGGGCTATGACGGAGAAAACCTAAGCCGTGAGGGAGATGTCGTTGTGGTAGGTGTGAACCACAGACTGAATACCTTCGGCTTCCTCGACCTCTCAGCCTATGGCGAAAAATATCAGTATTCGGAAAATGTCGGCATCATGGATATTGTGGATGCCCTGGAATGGGTTAGAGATAATATCGAGTATTTCGGCGGTGATCCGGATAATGTCACGGTTTTCGGACAGTCCGGCGGCGGTGCAAAGGTACTGGCTCTCATGACAAGTCCCTATGCCAAGGGGCTTTTCAATAAGGGAATCGTGCAGAGTGGTGCCACGGAAACCATGGGAGTGGTATTTAATTCCAAGGAGGCCAGTGAGAGACTGACTGAGAATATTCTGGATAAGCTTGGTGTTACTGCAGAAAACATTGAAGATATCCAGACAGTACCGGTGGATGAGCTGCAGGCCGCTGCGACTGAAGCATTGACAGAAACCGGAGAGGAGCTTAAGCTTCCGGCAGCCCTTGGCGGCGGCTATTCTATGGACTGGGAGCCGGTGGTAGACGGCGATTTCCTGCCGACAAATCCGGTAACGGAGGATGGCTTTGCAGAGGCAGGAAAGGATGTGACCTTGCTGATTGGCAGCAACCTAAACGAGTGGAGCGGCTTCTTTGAGGCGGATCCGATTGAAGCCACGGAGGAGCTGACCGAAGCACTGCAGGAAGCGTATCCGGATAAGACAGATCTGACAGCGGATCAGGTGGATACAACCACCATTCGTCTGCCGCTTCTGAAGATTATGAGCCATAAGGCAGATCAGGGCGGAGCACCGGTTTATGCCTATGTCTTCACCTACGGCAATTCCTTCCACGGCGCCGAGATTCCTTATGTTTTTGATAACATGGAGGAGAACGCAGCAGATGAGGAGAAGCAGCTGGCAGAGCAGATCAGCACGGCCTGGATCAATTTTGCAAAAACAGGAGTGCCGAGTGCAGATGGACTTCCGACATGGGAAGCATATACCCACGAGGGTGGAGCGACCATGCTGCTGGATACAACTTCAAGGCTTGCCTATAATCACGACAAGGCCTTGATGGATATTCTGTTCCCGGATTATATGGCAGAGTTAGATGGTGTCAGCTTCCCCTTGGGACAGAAGGTGGATTCTCCATCTTTTGAAGGTGCCGTCTACATTTCCCCGATGATCACCAAGGATGATACTTACAATTTCCCGGCAACCAACAATATTATCTTTGCGCCGGGTGCCCGCAGCAGCTGGCACAGCCATGGCGGCATGACCGTGTTGGTAACCGGAGGCGTCGGATATTACCAGGAAGAGGGAAAACCGGCGCAGATCCTCAGAAAAGGCGATGTGGTGGAAATACCGGAGGGAACAAGACATTGGCATGGTGCAGTACCGGACAGCTGGTTTTCCCAGATGGTCATCTATGATGCGGATTACACGGCACCGACTGGTGAAGCTGCTGAGAATGTAATCCTGACCGATGCAGAATATCAGGCGCTGGAGACAGAGGAATATACAGGACGCACGGAGGAGAACAACTCCGGCTTCATGTTCCTTCCGGCAAAGGAAGCTGTGACCTTTGATACCTTCTCAGGACCGGCATATGTGTCAGACATCGTTGGGGAGGATAATGCTGCCGGCGCCCCGGGCTTGCACTATGTGGTCTTTGATCCGGGCGTCATCAACAACTGGCATACCCATGAGGGCGGACAGATACTGATTGCCACAGACGGCATTGGCTATCATCAGGTGGAAGGCGGCGAGGTGCAGGTGATGCATCCGGGCGATGTGGCCTTCTGTCCTCCGGGAGTGAAGCATTGGCATGGAGGAAGCTTAAATTCAAGCTTTGCCCACATTGCCGTAAATACCAATCCGGATAAGCCGGGCGTGGAGTGGTTTGACAGGATTTCTGATGCTGATTATCAGAAAATCGAAGAAAACGCAGATTAAAGCCCGCAGTAACAGTTATTTCTGCAAGAGTTTACTAATTTTATTCGTTAAGACAAAACAAGGATATCCCTTGGGAACTAAGGGCGCACTTCTATACCTGCCTGATAGCTGGTATGGAGTG
>CAVAXR010000390.1:0-2645 GCA_963592375.1 Oribacterium sp.
TCCCATCTTGAGAAATGTCTCCGGCTTTTTGAATTTGTCCTCGTATTTCTTGCGAAACTCCTCCGGCAGAGAAGAAAAGCTCTCGCCCTCGGCACCACAGATGAAGAATGTGCCTGCTACAATATCCACGACATTGCCGCCTTCATCACGGATAGCGCGGTTCAGCGGCAAGCCATTGATTTTGCCTTCCTCATTGCAGACCAAAGATACCGGATCATCAAAGAAAAATGCTTCCTGAATGCTGCCGCCTACTACATTCTGCATGGAATTCAGATCAGAACCGATGGTTGCCATTTTGGCGTACTGCCCAGGCTCTACAAGCAGCACCTCGATGCCCTTGTTTTCTTCAATCTCATGTCCGTTGTCGCAGGCAAAATCCGCACCGACGAAATTGTCAGCATCCAGTACCACATCGCCCTTATCCCACATTTCCTCTACCATGGCTTGCGCCTCCTCACGGGTTGTGGCTTCCACGGTAACAGACCTCTGAAGTGTCTCTGTAATGGTTACTTCGAATTCCTTCATGCTGTCACCTCACAGTCCGTAGGCGAATACAGCCTGTCTGCCGTTATGCAGCTTCGCTGTGCCTTCTTCCAGAATGTCGCAGACAGCCTCTTTTTCTTCTTCGGTCATGGAAATGACCTTGCAACCATCCACCTTAAATGCCATGAGTGGCCCGGCAAGATAAAGATCGCCGTGCTCGTCTGCAATAACATCATCGCTGTTAAAGGCAGCGAGAAGATCATGCTCCGGAAGCATCTCCACACTGTCGAGACCTCCATTCTCTGTAGCCTTCTGCAATGCCTCAAAAAGCGTCATTTCCGAAGCTCCGGTTCCGGGGACTGCGAAAAGCACCTCTGCATCACCCTCATCCGGTGTTCCTACCTGAATCTCCATGCGGTCGTTGTGACTGCCGTCTGCCCAGTCCAGATACATGCAATCGGGCGAACCGTCCTCTCCGCTGACGAAGATGTTCAGATCGCCCTCAATATTTACCGTAATGTTTGCCATAAAAACTCCTTTCAGCGCTCATTCTGGCGCGTTCGTTTTTTCTGCCAGGCTTCCAGCAGCTTGATAATGGTCTCCTGCATTTGCAGGGGCGTGTAAGACCTTGGGAAGTACTTTCGGAGCACATCTCCCTTGATGGTGACATGATCCAGATCGCTTTTCTTCTCCTCATCCATGATTTTGCACATGGCCTCCAGAGAACATTTGCCTTCACGGCTGAGCTTTTTCAGTCGCTGTGCCTGGGACAGGGACGGCGTATTCTGCGAATAATCCATCGCTTCAAGAAAATTCTTTTGCTCATCATGGGACAGATACGAAAGCTCTACCGCCGGAGTAAGTGAGATAGTTCCTTCATCCACCATCTGCTGAAGCTCCGGACGAAGTTCTGTAAGGCGGATATATCGCTGAATTTGTGAAGAACTATCAGGTGAATTTTCAGCCAATAACATACGTGATGTCTTCCCGTCGAAATTCTGCCCAACTTGGGCAGAATTTTTTTCGTGATCTGTTTCAACTGTTTTTGTAGGTCTTCCAGCCTTTCTCCGCATGGCTTCCAGCTTCATCCTGTACGCTTGTGCTTTCTCCATAGGGGAGACATTCTCTCGCTGTAAATTGCTGTCCACCATCGTTATCACGGCGGTATCATCATCCATCTCACGGACAATCGCCTTAATATCGGCTTTGCCCGCAAGCTCCGATGCACGGAATCTCCGGTGTCCGGAGACAACCTCGAATTTACCGTCCTCCGTAGGACGAACCAGAATCGGATTGATCACTCCGCCAGCCATGATGCTGTCAATGGTATCCTGCATCAGCTCATCGTCATCCCTGACCTTGAACGGATGATTTTTAAAGGGCTTCAGCTGTTCCAGCGGAATCAGCACGACCTGTTCCGCCACCTCCCAATCGAGCTTAGGCTCCGATTTTGCTTTCTCCAGTATTTCCTGTGCCTTTTCGTCTTTTGTCTTCGGAGAGGCGCGAGCCTCCTGCACTGCCGCCGTCTTTCTTTGGCGGGCAGGCTTCTTTACAGTTTCCTCAGCAGAACCCGCTGTCTCTTTCTCTGACAATTTGCATCACCTCCTGAACTGACAAGAGCCGCAGCTTTTACACTGCGGCTCAGATAACCCCGTTTGCCATGTCATGACGCACAAGCGCGTCAAAGTAATTCGATATGGTAAGCGGAGCATTGTATAGGGACGCCAGCAGGTACTGCTTGATATTGCGTACCTTGGTGGCATTGTCCTTGAAGGAAGAAAGCACATACTCAATGTGCTCGCTGTTCAGCTTGAGAAGCTGACTCTTTACGACCTCGCGGGGCTTGTCATCTCCAGCAATGCGGATGTACTGCCGTTTGGAGCAGATGGTATCGAGCATCAGCTCCATAATCTCCTCAATGGTGTCCTGGTCGTATTGATGGTTCTGCATGAGAATGTCGTATTCCAAATTTCTCTCAAGCAAATCCCGATAACGCTGTCTCTCATCCATATCCGCTCTCATCCTGTCCTGAGAGTCCCGACCGTAATCTGCGTTTTGCGCGGAAGGGAAAGGATACGTATCAGTCTCACTAAAATCAGTATTATTTATCTCAGTATTATTACTCTGTGATTTTCGGGATTCTGGATTCGTGATTTTCACTG
>CAVAXR010000391.1:0-2460 GCA_963592375.1 Oribacterium sp.
TTGTCGAACTCTGCAGCCTCAACCTCAACGGTGAGCTTCGCCATGTTCTTTTCTAAATTCTCAACTTTCACGCTCATTTAAGAGTACCTCCACAAACATGTTTTATCAAATGAATACCCGGTACATGTACCTGCATATACTATGCCCGTGGTAGACATGTCCAAATCAAGAGTATATCACCGAAGTGCGGGACGCGCAAGAAAATTTTGCCCGCCGTTCTTCGCAAGATTCGAGTTGGAATACTGTCCGGTTCCGGATACATCCTCGCCGAACCAGTCCGGCGCCGTGAAGCTCTCCGCCTCGGCAAGGCTTGGAAATTCCACCTCTACCAGACGCAGTCCCTCCAGCTCCGCATGGAAGACATCCAGTTCCGCCGTATAACGCCCCTCTCCCGGAAGCGGAATCAGGTAGCGGGTCTTCCGGATGATGCTGCCGTCATGCTTTGCGAGAAGATTCCGGTAGCTCTCCGCATCCAGCGGCAGGTTCTCTTCCCGGCGTGCCACCAGCCCGCTGCCCTTATAGGTCAGCTCATACTTCTCCTGCTCTGCCGAGACATTGTGCCGCACACGAATGGCCGGTGCAAAGTTCAGATAAGCCTGCTCCAGCTCCTTCTTCGCATACTGCGAAAGCTCCCCCGGAAGTGCTTTCACCAGCCATTTCCGCTCTATTTCCATCCCCATTACGTTTACTCCCAAAAGGAAAGGAGCCGGGCAGAAACTGCCCGGCTCCTTTTTTATCTCACGCGCAGCCTATTCAATTACTGCTCGTTGTTTGCTACTGCATCGATATCCACGTCAGCAACATCAGCATCCTCAACAGAGCCGAGAGCCTTCATAGAAAGAGAAATCTTGTGGCTGTCCACATCAAGATCAACAACCTTTGCGCTGATCTCCTGTCCTACAGACAGAACATCGGACGGCTTGTTGACATGCTCCTTAGAGATCTGGGAAACATGCAGCAGAGCATCGATTCCCTTATCCAGCTCGATGAATGCACCGAAGTCTGTCATTCTGGCAACCTTGCCCTCTACAACACTGCCGATGGCATACTTGCTGTCAGCATCCTTCCACGGGTTCTCATCCGGGAACTTTCTGGTCAGAGCGATTCTCTCACCATTGATCTCCTTAACCAGAACCTTAACCTCCTGGCCGGACTTGAAGAGCTTCTTCGGGTTCTCAATTCTGCCCCAGCTCATCTCGGAGATATGCAGGAGACCGTCAGCACCGCCCAGATCGATGAATGCACCGAAGTCTGTCAGGTTCTTAACAACACCTGTACGAACATCGCCTACCTGAAGCTCAGCGAAGAGCTTGTCATGCTGCTCCTTCTTTGCTGCAGACATCAGCTGCTTGCGATCGCCGATGATTCTTCTCTTCTGCGGGTTGAACTCTGTGATCACGAACTGGATGTCCTGGCCCTGGTACTTTGTGAGATCTCTCTCAAATGTATCGGATACGAGAGAAGCCGGAACGAATACTCTTGCGCCGTCTACCTCTACGTTCAATCCGCCCTTAACGACCTGAACTACCTTTCCTGTCAGAACGGTGTTCTCCTCGAAAGCCTTGCGAAGCTCCTCGGAAGCCTTTGACTGCAGTGCATCTCTGTGTGAAAGCACTACCTGGCCCTCGCCGTCATTTACCTTCTTTACCTTGCACTCGATCTCATCGCCAACATTGATTACGGTGGTAAGATCCAGAGCATTGTCTGCGCTGTAGTCGTTTCTGGTCATGATTCCGTCTGACTTGTAGCCGATATTCAGCGCAATCTCATCAGGCTTTACACTGATGACCTTGCCAGTAACAATCTCCCCCGCATGAATTGATTTCAGTGATCCTTCAAGCATTTGTTCAAAACTCATTTCTGACATAAGTTAGAACCTCCTCTATAATTTCTTTTGGGGTGCTTGCCCCTGCTGTAATACCTACGCTTTGAATCGCTTCATCCGAATTGAAGTTAAGATCGTCTACCGTTTGTATCAGCTGGGTGTTCCGGCATTCCGTTGCACAAATCTCAAAAAGCTTCTTCGTGTTTGATGAACTGCTTCCCCCAATGACAATCATGGCATCAGAGCGCTTTGCCAGCTCCTTTGCTTCGGTTTGTCTTTCGAAAGTTGCGTTGCAAATCGTATTTATAACGTTAACATAATAACCCTTCTCGCGCAAAATTTCAACAATAACTTTAAATTTATCGACATTAAATGTTGTCTGTGCGGCGATAAAGGCGGGAATTCCGTTAACCGGCGGCAGCGCACGGGCACTTTCCGCGTCCGGCAGCACCGTAACCGGCCCCTCTGCCCAGCCGACAATGCCCTGGATTTCCGGATGAACGGGATTTCCCGCAAGAAAGGTCTGTTCTCCCTTTGCGGTGTGCTCCCGCACAAGACGCTGTATCTTCTGCACAAAGGGACAGGAGGCATCCACCGCAGTGAGCCCGCACTTCTCCATTTCCGCATAGACCGCT
>CAVAXR010000392.1:0-2196 GCA_963592375.1 Oribacterium sp.
GCGTGATGCCAATGATCCGCACAAAGTTACCCTGATTCCTGTTTCCGAGGATGTCTATGCAAATATCACACCGGAAACAAACCGTATCCGCAGCCGCCGCCAGTATCATGGACAGTGTTGCTGCCCGAAGCAATACCTTTGGAAATGTGACGGAGACTGTGACGTCTGCGAATATCGTGCTGCCGGGGACAACCTTTCCCTCGATTATGAGACGGAAATGCACGGCGACACCTTCGCAGATACATCTGATACCGAAGAAATCGTCACCGACCAGATCCTGATGCGCCAGCTTCTCGAACGACTGAAAGAACTGATGCCCGAAGCCATCACAGTCGGTCAGATGAGCCTTGATGAAGATATGTCCGAGAGAAAGTGTCTGGAACAGCTCAATCTGAAGCGCAGCACCTATCGTTCACAGCTTGAAAAGGTGCGGAGACAGCTTGAATCCGAGTTCGGAATATTTTTCTGAAAAAGTTTCGTCCAAAACGCCCTTGATCCTGTAGTGGGTTATGAAGGGAGGTGAACGACACATGAACAGAAAAAACCAAGAACTGATCGACACCCTGATGGCAATCTCTGTGGTGTCAAAGCGACTCGCAAAAAATCTGGCAAAGGAGGACAAGCATAATGGATCCGATGATGGAACTGGTAAACGCCCTGAATGCACTTACTGCTGCATTACAGAAATTCACGTCGCAGACAACTAACGCCTATCTCGACACCTTCAAGGAGATCTACAATCCCGAAACGGACGAGCTGCAGGCAGCGGAAGCACCGAAGGAACAGCCGACGCCGAAGGACGAGCCTGTCACCTTCGTTCAGCTCCGCAGCCGCCTGTCGGAGATCAGCCGTGCGGGACACACGCAGGAGGTCAAGGAACTGATCGCCAAGTACAATGCAGACAAGCTCTCGGATATTGCAGAGGCGGACTACGCTGCGGTGCTGGCAGAAGCGGAGGGATTAGTATGAGCGGTCATGCACTTCTCTCTCCGTCCAGCAGCGAACGCTGGATCAATTGCCCGCCCTCCGCAAAGGAGAATTCGGGCGGCGATACCGGAAGCAGTTATGCAAAAATCGGTACATCAGCGCATACCCTCTGTGAGTACAAAGTCAAAAAGGCTCTTGGTCACAAGGTGCGTGATCCTACTCCGGATCTGGAATTCTACGATGAGGAGATGGAGGAATGCGCCACCGCCTATTGTGAATTCATCATGGAGCAGGTGCAGACGGCGAAGGAAACCTGCCCCGATCCGCTGGTGCTGGTGGAACAGAGGCTTGACTTCACACGCTGGGTGGCTGAGAGCTTCGGCACTGCAGACTGTATCTGCGTGGCGGACGGCACGATGACGGTCGTGGATTTCAAGTATGGACTCGGCGTTCTGGTGGATGCCGAAAACAACAGCCAGATGCGTATGTATGCGCTGGGCGCACTCAACCTCTTCGAGTCCCTGTATGACATCCAGAGCGTCCGCATGATTATCTTCCAGCCCCGCCGGGACAACATCAGCACGGCGGAGGTCACGAAGGAGGAACTGCTCGGCTGGGCGGAGGAAGTCCTCATCCCTGCTGCGGCACTTGCGGCAAAGGGCGAGGGCGATTATAGTGCGGGCAAGCACTGCCAGTTCTGCAAGATCAAGGCGACCTGCCGCAAACGGGCTGAGTACAATTTGCAGATGGCGCAGTATGATTTTGCGGTTCCGGATACACTCGCCGACGATGAAATCAGCATGATTCTTGATCGCGCTGACACCTTCATCGGCTGGGTGAACGATGTGAAATCCTATGCACTGGAACAGGCTATCGGCGGAAAGCAGTATCCCGGCTTCAAGGTCGTGGAGGGACGCAGCAACCGCAGATATACAGACGGCGATGCCGTAGCAGCCGCTGTCACGGAGGCAGGCTTCGATCCGTATGAGCGCAA
This sequence comes from Oribacterium sp., assembly GCA_963592375.1. Classification (GTDB taxonomy): domain Bacteria; phylum Bacillota; class Clostridia; order Lachnospirales; family Lachnospiraceae; genus Oribacterium. Next base: position 1,922 of record CAVAXR010000392.1, read on the forward strand.
GCTCATGGGTGTCACCGCCATGACGAAAATGCTCGGCACTAAGAAGTTCAATACCCTACTCGGCTCTCTCATCGAAAAGCCGAAGGGCAAGCCCACACTCGTACCAGAGTCGGACAAGCGTCCGGCATGGACAATCGACGATTTCAAGGAGGAAAATGAAAATGAGTAAGATGGTTAATCCCTGCAAAGTTATCACTGGCAAAGAGACACGCTTCAGCTATCTGATCGTGAACGAGCCGAAGGCAATCAACGGCGGCACACCGAAGTACAGCGTG
>CAVAXR010000393.1:0-2191 GCA_963592375.1 Oribacterium sp.
AGAAGCCAAATCACTTCGCAGTTCGGCAATATGCCAAGTTTAAATTGGCGGCAGGAGTGACAAGTTATATACAACGTTCTAATCATTTACATATCTATCTCGGATATGGCAGTGCTTAGGCTGTTGTATATTTTTTTGCGGCCAAGCACGATTAGAATCGAAAGGAGGAGGCCAATATGGCTAAAGGTAAAACATTCACAGCGCTGTATGAGCGACTCAGTCATGACGATGAGCTGCAGGGCGAGTCCAACAGCATCTCTCACCAGAAACAGATCCTTGAAGAGTATGCGCAATCGCATGAGCTGACTCCGATCCGGCACTTTACCGATGATGGTATCTCCGGCACTCGGTTTGATCGTCCTGGCTTTATTCAGATGATGAACGAGGTCAAGGCTGGAAACATCGGGACCATTATCATTAAAGACATGAGCCGCCTGGGCAGAGATTATCTCGTAGTTGGTCAGATCCAGGAAATGCTCCGGCAAAAAGGTGTGCGCTTGATTTCTATCAATGATAATCATGACAGTTCCAGGGGCGATGATGATTTCCTGCCCTTCCGGAATATCATGAATGAGTGGTACGCAAAGGATACCAGCAAGAAGATCAAGTCTGTATTCCAGGCTAAGGGCCGTGCCGGAAAGCATGTGGCAAGTTGCTGTCCCTATGGCTATATCAAGGACAAGGATGACCATAATCAGTGGCTCATCGACGAAGAAGCAGCTGCAGTGGTTCGGCGGATCTATAAACTAACACTGGATGGTTTGGGACCATATCAGATTGCATGCTTGCTGGAGGCAGAACAAGTCGATATCCCGGCTGTCCATCAGCAAAAGATGGGAATGGGCAATCATCAGTGCCGGACATTCGAGCATCCTTATCGTTGGAGCAGTGCCGTAATTGTTTCAATTCTTGAGCGGAGAGAGTATCTGGGGCATACGGTGAACTTCAAGACCAGAAAGCACTTCAAAGATACCCATAGTCACTATGTGGATGCGGATTTGTGGCAAGTGTTTGAGAACACACAGGAGCCGATTATTGACCAGGAAACCTTTGACCTGGTGCAGAAGATTCGGCAGAATGTCACTCGCTGGCCCAACGGCTGGGGGCCTGTTCATCCTCTCACCGGTCTGGTTTATTGTGCAGACTGCGGCGGCAAGCTGTATTGCCATCGTGTTGACAACGGAAAAGTCAAGGGCAAGTTCACCTGCGGAAATTATCCACCTAAGAAATGCAAATCCGCTCATCGTATTGATGCAGATGACCTGGTAGATCTTGTTCGCTGCACACTGAAGGCCGTTCGAGATTATATCGAGGTGGAGCCGGAACAATTCATTAAGACTGTGCAGGATGCGGTTAGCTCTCAGCAGACACAGGATGTAAAGGGCCAGAAAAAGCGCCTGACAGAATGCAATCAGCGCATGGAGGAGCTTGAAAAACTGCTTTGTAAGATCTATGAGGACAATGCCCTTGGAAAGCTGCCAGACAAGCGATATCAGTTTCTCAGCCATCAATATGAATCAGAGATGTCTGACCTGGAGCAAGAGGTTTTGAGACTGCAGGAAGCCGTGGACGGCTTTGTCGATGGGACTTCCAGCGCAAAGAAATTCATGGCCTTAATCCACAAATACCAGGATTTCGATGAGCTGACCAATTCCATGGCCAATGAGCTAATTGATAAGATTGTGGTCCATGAGAGAGATCGTAAAGGCAGCATGCAGAGTCCCCAGCGAGTTGACATCTATTTCAGCTTTATTGGGTCCTTTGTCCCGCCCGCAGAACCGGTTGATCCGGAGGTTGAAGCTGCCAGGGAGGCGGAACGGGCTGCTATTGAAGCCAAGAAGGATCGCTTGCATCAGAATTATCTGAGGCGAAAAGCCAATGGCTCACAGCGAAAATATGAGGAGCGATATAAGCCTATCCGGGAGGCCAGAAAGCGAGAACTGATGGCGGCATTGCCGAAGCATAGCATGACGGTCCCTGAATACTACGCCATGCGTGCAGAAACCAGAACAGAACTGGATATGCCGGAAGGGAGATTGGTGAAATGATTATCCTGAAGCTGTTATTCAAAGCAACATTGCTGCCGATCTGGCTGCTGACCATCCTCGGTCAGTGGATCGGGACATTCTTCACCGACATTGCATCAGTTATCCTGGGCTTGCTGTCGAGCCTCTGCTGGATCGTAGCAATC
>CAVAXR010000394.1:0-2131 GCA_963592375.1 Oribacterium sp.
GAATTCAAAGCCCTGCTCAGCCTCCAGATTGGTATAGCCCAGCATTTTCTCGATCTTCGGACCTTCCACTGTGAAAATGCCTTCGGCCGGGTTGCCGTATTCGATCGGAAGTGCTTCGATATTCCCGACTGTACGAAGATCAAATTCGCTCTTGTATGTGATCGGCTCCTTGCCAACCTTCTCCACATACTTCCAGGTCTCCTCCAGGAGCTCCCGAAGGCCTGTATTGGTGGCTGCTGAAATCGGAATGACATGAATGCCCTGCGGCTCATACTTTTCCTTCAGAAGCGTTACCGCGCTGTCGGTTCCCTGCTCGTCGATGATCAGATCCGTCTTGTTGGCTGCAATAATCATCGGGCGCTTCAGAATCTCCGGATCATACTTCTCAATCTCATCATGAATAATTTCAATGTCCTGCAGCGGATCTCTGCCCTCTGTGCCGGCCGCATCCACCACATGGATCAGCACCTTGCAGCGCTCGATGTGCCGCAGGAACTGATACCCAAGTCCTACGCCCTGAGATGCGCCCTCGATGAGTCCCGGAATGTCAGCCATCACAAAGCTGCGGTCACCCTTCAGATTCACCACCCCGAGATGCGGATTGATGGTCGTGAAATGATAATTCGCCACCTGCGGACGTGCATTCGAGCACATAGACAAAATGGAGGATTTTCCGACATTCGGGAAGCCGATCAGTCCCACATCTGCGATGACGCGAAGCTCCAGCCGCACGATCAGCTCACGGGATTCCTGTCCCGGCTGCGCAAATTTCGGCGCCTGCATGGACGGGGTTGCAAAATGCATATTGCCAAGGCCGCCCTTGCCGCCGTGCAGCAGTGTGATCTCCTCCGTCTCTCCGGACAGATCTGCAATGATCTTGCCGGATTCATCATCACGAATAATGGTGCCCTCCGGCACACGGATCACCAGGTCCTTGCCGTTTTTTCCGTGCATACGGCGTCCGCCGCCTTCCTCACCGGGAGATGCCACATAACGTGTCTTATGCCGGAAATCCTCCAGTGTATTGAGCCCCTTATCAATTTTGAAGATAATGTCTCCGCCCTTACCGCCGTCACCACCGTCCGGACCGCCGGCAGGCACATAGAGTTCTCTGCGGAAAGAAACATGGCCATTGCCGCCCTTACCGCTCTTTATAAAAATTTTTGCCACATCTGCAAACATATATTGTTTCCTTTCCGCGTACCCTACCATTCTAATATTCGGGTGTTTGAGTCAAAAAGCCAGGCTCCCGCCCAGCCCGTAAACCCAAAAAACCCCATACCGTTTACCGGTATGGGGTCTGTTGAGTTCAAATTACTCTGCAACTCTGGGAAGAACAGAAACCTGCTTCTTGTCTCTTCCAAGACGGCCAAACTTAACAACGCCGTCTACCTTGGCAAAAAGAGTGTAATCATTGCCCAGACCTACATTAAGACCCGGATGAATACGTGTTCCGTTCTGCTTATAAAGAATGTTGCCTGCCTTAACGAACTGACCGTCAGCTCTCTTGGCACCAAGTCTCTTGGACTCCGAATCTCTACCGTTCTTGGTAGAGCCCATACCCTTATGATGAGCCATTTTAAATTGCCTCCATTCTGCTTAATAAAAACTATCAGCCGATTGAATCAATCTTTACTTCAGTAAAGAGCTGTCTGTGACCGTTCTTCTTGTGATAGCCTGACTTTCTCTTGTAACGATAAACGATAACCTTCTTTGCCTTACCGTTCTTTGTTACAGTAGCGGAAACCTTAGCACCTTCAACAACCGGTGTTCCGATCTTCATTGTGCCGTCATTCAGAACCAGGACCTGATCAAAAGTAACCTGATCGCCTTCGTTCACATCAAGCTTCTCAACTCTGATGACATCACCTTCGCTAACCTTGTACTGCTTACCGCCAGTAAGAATAACTGCGTACATTACGAGGGTACCTCCTTAAAATCTAAACTCGCTAGCTTCGGCAGTCTTCGCTGTGAAGACATTTCAAACCTCGCTAAGCGGCATCCTCAGTAGATTACACTATTTGCCTTCATCTGTCAAGCATTTTCCTTGACTATCCGAAGTATTTTCTCCGGTCATTCTGCGAACTGCCGGATAATGTTCCGTATGATTGCAGCGGCCCTGTCCATACCC